>JAIWOH010000013.1 GCA_020216985.1 Nitrospira sp. | reverse complement strand
CGCGAGCCACGATTGGAATCTTTCCTCGGCCTTCTGTTCGAAAACCAAGCGTTGAATTTCGTGCTTGACCTCTTCAAAGGGGCGATACTGCCGCGGCTTTTTCTCGTCGATGCGGAGAATGTGAAACCCCTGAACGGTCTCGATGATATCCGTGATGGCTCCCGGCACAAGCGGCGCGATCGCCTGATCGATGGCCGGCAGAAGCTCGCCCTGCCGCACGAGCCCCAGCCGCCCCCCTTCCAAGGCGTTAGGCCCTTCCGAATAGCGTAAGGCCACGTCCTCGAACCGCTCGCCGCGCTTCAATTCGTCCATGGCCTTGCGGATTTTCGCTAGGGCGTCGGAGACATCATCGGCCGGACGAGACCGGACAAGGATCTGACTCAGCAGGTACTCCTCGGGGACAGCGAAGCGGTCCCGGTGTTCCTGATAGTATCGTTTCATTTCCGATTCGCCGACCATGACGGCGCCCCGGACTTCACGGTCCACCACTCGCATCAGCAGCATTTGTTCGCGGAGAGAGCGCCGCTGTCGGGGATCGGCAAGGTCCACCGGCGAGCCTTGGAGCTTGAGCTGCTCGGCGGCCTGCGCAAGCTCCATATCCGATACGTCGATGCCCTTGGCCTTGGCCTCCTGTAATTGCAGCCTTTGCTCGATCAGCTTCGTGAGCGCCATGGATTCCGCCGTCTTGACCCGCTGCGCGAGATCTTCGCCCCGGTGTTGTCGCTTGATTTGTTGCAGTTGCGGCTCACATTCGCGCTTCACGTCGGACAACATGATCAGATCGGAATTCACGACCGCGACGATGCGGTCCTCAAGGTACGCCGAGGCGATGGTCGGGGCGAGCCAGGAGAGGCCGAGTGCCAGCCAGGTCATCGCGGCCACGATCGCTCCGCCTTGTTTCTTGGAAATGACCGGCATGATTTCAATCCTTTATGCGACGGGGAGCAAGAACGGTCTATTTTTTATTGTACACGAAGCGAGTCGCTCGGCGGAAAGCCGGAAAGGAAATTTACGGTGTCGGGTCCGTTTCTTTGGAAACGGGACGGGCGACGTCCCCAAGACGAACGGTCGCCTTGGCCCGAATATCGGCGATTACTTCCTCAAACCGCTTGCGGCGTTTGTCGGCCAGCAGCTCTTGGCGGAGCCGTTCTTGAGTGGCCAGGTCGGCTTCAATCACTTCCCGTTCAAGCGGCGTGGTCATGACCAAGTAGTAACCATCCTCCGTCTTGATCGGCGCGCTGATCGATCCCGGTTTGAGGGCGTGAATAGCGGCGTCGACTTCGGGAGGGACCAGACCCTTGCGATAGGGGCCGAGGTCGCCGCCCTTGGCTTTTGTTTTTTCGTCGATGGAATACCGTTGGGCGAACTTCGCAAAACTGCCTCCCCGGTTGATCTGGCTCTCAAGATCTTTGGCGGCGTACACGTTCGGCAGAAGCATCACCGACACTTGGACCTTCAAGGGGTCCAGCAGCTCGTGCGCGTGCTGCTGATAATAGGAATCCAGCTCGGCTTTCGAGAGTTCGACGTCCGACATGAGTCGGTCCTTCAACAGTTCGTCGATGAGCAGTTGTTCCTTGTACCGCTGAACCTTATCCCGAACGGCGTCGGTTTGGTCGAGCCCCCGCTGTCGCGCTTCCTGCAGGAGCAGTTCCCTTGTGACGAGATCGTCCAGAAACCGCCGCATGCCGCCATCTTTCTGATATCGGGCGCGGGTCGCGTCCGAGAGTTCCTTCCACCGGCGTTCAAATTCTCTTTGGGTGATGGGGCGCCCGTTTACCAGTGCCACGACCGGTTCTTCCTCCTGCGGCTGGACGGCGCATCCGTAAACGAACGGATCCACAGCCATGAGAAGGGCGACAAGGAGCGGGGCGACGGGGACGCGGAAGCGATGGTCGAGATGGAGGATGCTTGGCATCGTCGGCGACTGCGGATGAATTCGATTCATGGGCCTGGCGCGGCCTGTTTCCCGCTGTTGGTATCACAGAGACTGAGGCTTTGCAAGGCTGCGTTCAGTTCCACATAGACGGACGGCCAGTCCTCCCGCGGCATCCGGATCTCGAACGACCGCGGACTCACGAACCGAAGCCGCTTCTGGAACCGCTTCATCAGGTGATGAATCGCGCTTTCGGGGACGGGAGTGGTCGGCCCGAACGTCAGAACGGCCGACGCCCCGTGCACGTCGATCGAGGCCAGTCGGAGACGTTTGGCGTGGATACGGAGCTGCATGACTTCCAGCAGCCGCTCGACCGGCTCCGGCGGATGACCGTAGCGGTCTTGGATTTCTCCGTGGAGCAACGCCAACTCGCCGATCTGGTTGCAGGCGCTTAGGCGTTTGTAGAGCGACAAGCGCTGATGCGGATCGGTCACGAAATCCTCGGGAATGAAAGCCGACACGGGCAACTGAAGCGTCGAGTCCGGTTCCTCTTCGACGACGCGGCCTTTGAGCCGCTGGACCGCCTGTTCGACCATCTGCATGTAAAGATCCAGGCCGACCGCCGCGATGTGGCCGGATTGTTGTTTGCCCAGCAGGTTGCCGGCTCCGCGAATTTCGAGGTCGGCGGCGGCGATGCGGAATCCCGACCCCAGCTCGGTGAATTGTTGAATGGCGATGAGCCGTTTTTGCGCATCGCCGGTGAGGGTGCCTTCATCGGGGATCAGGAAATAGGCGAACGCTTGTTCTCCGCCCCTGCCCACTCGTCCGCGAAGTTGATACAACTGCGCGAGTCCGAACGTGTCGGCCCGGTTGACGATGATCGTGTTGGCGTTGGGGACGTCGAGACCCGATTGGATGATGGCCGAGGCGATCAGAACGTCCGCGTCACGCTTGACGAACTTGAGCATGACCGCTTCCAGCGGCTTGGCGCTCATTTGGCCGTGCGCCATGACCATGCGGGCTTCCGGGACCAGTCGACGCAGCCAGGCTCCGGTTTGTTCCATGGTCTCGACTCGATTGTGGACGAAGTACACCTGCCCGCCTCGCCCCAGCTCACGCAGAATCGCGTCCCGCACGATTTTGTCGCTTGTGCGGACGACTTCCGTCTTGATCGCCAGCCGGCCGGCTGGCGGCGTTTCGATGACGGACAGGTCCCGGACGCCCGACATGGCCATTTGGAGCGTGCGGGGAATGGGCGTGGCGGTGAGCGTCAACACGTCCACCTGCGTGCGGAGTTGTTTCAATCGCTCTTTGTGTTTCACGCCGAACCATTGCTCTTCATCGATGATGACGAGACCGAGATTGCGGAACGTCACGTGTTTCTGAAGCAGGCGGTGGGTGCCGATGACGACGTCGACGG
Organism: Nitrospira sp.; assembly: GCA_020216985.1. GTDB lineage: Bacteria > Nitrospirota > Nitrospiria > Nitrospirales > Nitrospiraceae > Nitrospira_D. Next base: position 6,707 of record JAIWOH010000013.1, on the reverse strand, counting down.
CGCCGGACGCGACGTCCGCGACGACGGCCTTGCTCTCCTGAGGCGATTGAAACCGAGAGAGCAGGGCGACACGAACGGGGAAGGGGGCGAATCGCTCCGCGAAGGTCTCGTAATGTTGATGGGCGAGCAGCGTGGTCGGCACCAACACCGCCACTTGACGACCGTGTTCCACGGCCTTGAAGGCGGCGCGCATGGCCACCTCCGTTTTGCCATACCCGACGTCGCCGCAGACGAGTCGGTCCATCGGCTTCGTCGACTCCATGTCGCGGAAGATGTCTTCGACGACTTTCCGTTGATCCGGCGTCTCTTCGTACTCGAACGCGGCCTCGAATTCGTGATAGAGCATGCCCCCCGCTTCATACGAGGGGCGCTTCACCAATTCTCGGCTGGCGTACAGCTCCACCAGTTCGTGGGCCATTTCCTCGATGTCTTTTTTGACCCGCGCCGTCGTCTTCGCCCACGTGGTCCCGCCGAGGCGGTTGAGACGGGGAACGTGGCTTTCGGCTCCGCTGTACCGTTGGACTTGGTTGAGTCGGTCGAGCGGAACATACAGGGTGTCGCTTCCGGCGAACTCCAGCGTCAAATAGTCGCTTTCGAAGTCTTGAACGGCGAGGCGCTTGAGTCCCCGGTATTTGGCGATCCCGTGTTGGACGTGCACCACGTAATCGCCGACGTTCAGATCGTCCAACGACGACAGGAAGGTGGCCGTTTTGCTTTTCGGCTGAGGCTTGTGGCGGGCGCCTTTCGCGAACAGCTCCTCTTCCGTCAAAACGGCCAGGCGCAGATCGCCGGCGAGGAAACCGGACGACAACTCGCCGTGCATGACCTGAAACGGAAGCTTCTCCTCGCTCCGACGGGACCGGACCTCAGGCCGCCATTCGTCGGCCGGCAAGTCGTGCTCTCGGAAGAGCGCCAGCAGCCGATCCACTTGCCCTCGGCTTCTGGCCACCAGAACGACCCGATGATCCGCGCGGAGACGATCCAGAAGAGCGAGGGTCTGACTGAACGGGGTGCCTCTGATGCCCAATCCGGCGGCGGCCGGCGTCTGTCCGGCGAAGGAACAAGTGAAATCCCATGTTCCGTCCGGAGTCGCCAGCGGCTCGAGCGCCAGGGTCGGCCACGTTGCCGTGGCGTGCTGAATTTCGTCCCACGTCAAAAAGAGCGTCTCCGGCGAGGGGTACGAGCGCGAGGCGTCGCGATCCGCGTGCCGGAGATAGCCGTCCTCGATCTTCTCCCAGGCCGTCTGGCAAGCCCGCCGTAACGATTCAGGTTGATTGAGAACCAGGCAGGGAGATCCAGCCAAGTATTGGAACAGGGAATCCATCCGGCCGTAGATCTCCGGGCTGCGCCACTCCGCATCCGGCGGGATGGGAGACAAGGCCTCTGGATCATCGATGGCGCGGAGGAATTCCCGAGCCGGCAACACCAGCCCCTCTTTGATCGTTTTGATCGAGGTCTGGGTCGAGGCGTCGAACAGGCGGATCGATTCGACTTGATCGCCGAGCAATTCGATCCGGATCGGATCGGCGTGGGCGGTCGAAAAAATATCGATAATGCCGCCGCGAACGCTGAACTCGCCCGGAATGTCCACGACCGACACGCGCCGGTACCCCAGACGCAGGAGGGCGGCCAGCATCGGTTCTCGCTCATACGTCTCTCCCGATTTGACGCGAATGACGGCCGGCTCGAACGTGGCGCGAGGCACCACCCGGTGCATGGCGGCGGTCACGGAGGCAACCAACACGGCGGGGCCGCCGGCGCACAGTTTGTGAAGCGTCGTCATGCGGCGGGCGATCAGTCCGACGTGGGGCGCCGTGCCCTCATACGGCAAGGTTTCCCACTCGGGGAACCAAGCCAGGTTATCCGACGGCAGACCCAGAAGAGCGTGGAAAAACAAGAGGTCGTTGAACAGCCGTTCCGCCGATCCCTCATCGGCGGTCAAGATCACCAATGGGCGAGGCGCGTCGGGGGGGCGGGCCTGATCCTGAATCAACAGGCTGAGGGCGAACGCCGGCGTGGACCCGTGCAAGCCGGTCATGCAGACGCGGACGCGGTCTCGGTGCAAGGCCGACCGGAGGGGGACCAGCCATGGCGGAGGGGCCTGCATCGGTGAAAAGTGAGCGCTGGTAGTGGACACGACTCACGCGGCGGTCGATCGGATGCGACGGAGCAGCGCGGTCGTGGACACGTCGGGAACCAGGGGAATGGTCTTCACGATCCCTCCTCCGGCTTCGACGATCTCGCGGCCGACGATCTTGTCGATCGACCAGTCGCCCCCCTTCACGAGCACGTCCGGCAGGACGTCGGCGATCACCCGTCGAGGGTCGGGCTCGGAGAAGATCACGACGTAATCCACACATTCCAGGGCCGCCAAAACCTCCGCCCGTTGAACGTCGGGGACGACGGGGCGGTCCGGTCCCTTGTTCAGGCTCCGCACCGAGTCGTCGCTGTTGACGCCTACCACCAGGAGGTCGCCGAGCATTTTGGCCTGTTGAAGATATCTGACATGGCCGATGTGCATGAGATCGAAACAGCCGTTGGTGAAGACGATCCGTTTCCGGTCGGCGCGCGCCCGCTCAAGAATCGGAATCAATTGCGCGACGGTCAGGACTTTCTTTCGCATGCTGCATCATACCCATTCGAATGCCAAGATGAAAAGGGAGAAGACGACGGCCGCGCCGGACACCGTTTCCCACGAGGCGTCACGAGCCGTTTGGATGAAAGGCGAAGGCCGATGCTTGACCCGAACCACGCCGGTGAAGGGTACCAAATCATTCTTTTGGGGACACGCCCCCCAGGCCGATCACGGAGGAGCCGTAGCGGGCGATGAGCGAGTCCATGGCTTGGATGGCTCTGGCTCTTCGTTCATCGAACAGCCCCGGTGCGGCGGGAGCGAGATCCGTAAGCGCGAGGCCGGCCAGGCGATAGGCCGTGCCCGGCTTGATGAGACCATGGAGGACTTGCTGCACGGTCGGCCACATGTCCGACTCATAATTGAGCGGGCGGGAAAACCGTCGCCGTTTGGTGGTGACGGTAAACCGCGAGTCCTTGAGTTTCACGGTGCAAGCGGCGGCGGCCGTTCCGTTTTGCCGAAGGTCGTGGGTCAGCACGCTCAGGAATTCCCGCAGCGTCCGTTCGAGCAATGAACGATCGCTCGTGTCCCGCTCAAACGTCGTTTCACGGCCGATGCTTTTTGATTCTCGATCGGAGATGACCGGCTCTCGATCGATTCCTCGAGCCAGGTCTCTCACGGCGATCAGAGCGTCGCCGAGCAAATGCCGGAGCGGACCGTCCCAACGGGCGTCCAGGAGGTCGCCGATGGTTGTCAGCCCGAGTCTCGTCATTTTCGATTCTGTCTTGGGACCGACGCCGGGCAAGGCCCGCAGAGGACAGGGAGCCAGAAAAGACGGTTCGGTTCCCGGTTCGACCACGATGAGCCCGTCCGGTTTATGGCGGTCGGCGGCGATTTTGGCGACGGTTTTCCCGGAGGCGATCGCGATGGTGCAACGAAGGCCGGTTGCGGCAAAGAGTTCGCCTTTCACGAGCCGTCCCAATGTCACGGGATCGGGATACAGCGATTGCAGATCCGTAGTCTCGGCATAGAATTCGTCGATGCTGCTCCATTCGGTCAAGGGGAACAGCCGATCGGTTACAGCCTGCATGGTCTCATGCAGTCGTCGATACAACGGGCGATCCGGCGGGAGGAGGATGAGGTCCGGACACAATTGAAGGGCTTTGGCCGTGGGCATGGCGGAGCGTACGCCGAAGGCTCTTACGGCGTAACTCGCCGCCGCGATAATTCCCCGCGGCGGCGGTCCTCCGACCGCGACCGGTTTGCCGGCAAGTGAAGGATCTTTGACCACGGCGGCTGATGCAAACATGGCGTCCACGTCGGCGAACAAGATCTGGCGTGGCCAGCGAGCAGGAGGCATCGTCATCGGTCATCCATGAGAGCGAGATCGAAGTCGGAACGGGAAGATTTTATGAACCGAAGGAGGAAAATTCCAGCGTCAATTGTCTGGCCGGCTTATCGGCTGGGTCGGATGCCGGCTTCCCATTCGATCCGATTGGCGAAGGGCGCGCGACGTCTTCGGTGCGCAATTCCTCGAGCGCGCCGCGGCACAGGCCGCAGTGATGGCGGCGCGGGTTGATGGTGTTTCTCTGCCGCCGGTAAATCTGTCCGCACGTTCGGCAGCGCCACGCGAATCGAGCCAAGGACAGCACTTCGGGTTGAAGGGAGTGATGGGTGGTGACGGCCACTTCACCCGAGCGGTTCATCTCGGTCATTTTCCGCAAAAAATCCGGACCGTGATTCGGCCGTCGTTTCAGCACGTCGAATTGCCATTGGTGGATCATTTCGTGGGCGAGGGTGTTAAGCAGTTCTTGCTCCATATTAGGCGTGCGGGCCGCCAGCCGTTCAAACAGGGGGAGGGATAGACGAATTTCCCGACGGCTGGAAGCAGGTTCCGGAAGCCGTGTTCGCGGGCCGCCGCGGCCGGCGAACAGGCCGACCGAGAACGTGAGGCGTCGGCTCCAGACGATGGAGATCGGCGGCAACAGGCCCCCGAAGTAACGATGATTCAGACGAGCCCACTCCTGTTGCAGCGCATCCTGAGAGAACGAATCAGAGGGGAAAGGCGGCCGAACGTCCATGGGTGCCGGCAACGGCGCGCTAGGATGCGCCGAGCAGTTGTTCCTCGATCAATTCGCACAGGACGTGGCCGAGCGTGATGTGGCTTTCTTGAATGCGGGACGTGACCGTAGAGGGAACGATGAAGGGATAATCCACCATACCGGCTAGTTTGCCGCCCTTTGCGCCGGTCCAGGCCACTGTGGTCAATCCACACTCGCGGGCCGCTTCGACGCCGTTCAACACGTTGGGTGAGTTGCCGCTGGTGCTGATTGCGATCGCGACGTCGCCTTTTCGTCCGTGCGCCTGCACCTGTCGGGCGAAGAGTTCTTCGTAGCCGAAGTCATTGGCGATGCAGGTGATCGCGGCGATGTCGGTCGCCAGGGCAATGGCGGGCAACGGCCGGCGGTTCCGCATGTAGCGTCCGACGAATTCGGCTGCGATATGAGCCGCATCGGTGGCGCTTCCACCGTTTCCGAACAGCAGCACCTTGTTGCCCTGGCGGAAGGCGTCGGCCATCAGGCCGGCGACTTGCGCGATGCGGTCGGCATGGTCGCGGGCGAACTGCTCCTTCACGCGCGCGCTGTCGCTGAATGCGCTGAGGGCCGAGTCTCTGAGCGTGGCGTTCATAGGCGCGATTCTAGGCGAGGCGGTCCGACGTGTCAACCGCGAAGCCGCAAGAGGTGTTCCTCATGGTCGAATTGAACGGCCACGGAACCGATGGTATAGTCCGTGCGCCATGGCTCAGGATCAGCCGGTCAAAGCGCTCGTGATCACACTGGTGAATGACCCGTCGTCGGCGGCCTATTCGATCAATCGACTGAAGCCCGACATGCTTTGCTTCGTCTTGCCGGAGAAAGGGAAGACGTTGGTGGAGTCGATCGTGCAACCGAAAGTCGAGCGAATGCCGCGGCGGTGGGACTGGATCATTCTCGCCGATATGGAGGAGTTTGCCGGTTGCCATCGGACGCTCGCTTTGTCCTTGCCCGATCTCTTGCGGACGTGGGAGGTGCAGCCGGGCGAACTGGTTGTCGATCTCACCGGCGCGACTCCGGCCATGGCTGGGGCCCTGGCAATCGCCACGCTGCCTTGGAGCTCTCGCATCGTCTGGCTCGTTTCGGCTCGCGAGGGAGCGGATGATGACGTCATCGATTTGGAAGGACGTCGATGGGTGTGGACGCAAACGAATCCGTGGGATGAAGCGTCGGCGGTCTCCCGACGGGAAGGGTGTGAGTTGTTCAACAAGGGGGACTTTCCCGCCGCCGCGAAGCTGTTTCATGAGGTGGAGCTGCGGGTCAGCGGCGGCGGGAAACCGTTGTACCGGGCCTTGGCCGACGTGGCGGAGGGATACGGCCGGTGGGAGCGGTTTCACTACCGGCAGGCATGGGACAGGCTCAAGGGGGCGATCAAGGCGTTGGAGATGGCGTCGCTCTGGGGTGGGCCGGCGGGGTTGAAAACGACGGTGTCCGGCATCAAAGCCAATGTGGGTTTTCTGGAGCGGCTGGTGCTGGACCCGGCGGAGGTCAAGGAGGTGCTGGTGGCCGATTTGTTGGCCCATGCAACCCGACGCCTGCAGGTTTCGCGAGATCCTGAAGGAGCGATGGTCGCGCTCCTCCGCGCCCTCGAAGCCTCCGCGCAGAGTCGGCTTTTCAAGCAATACCAGATCAAAAGTTGGGACGTGCGGCCGGAATCCCTTCCGCCCGCCCTCCAGGAAACCTGTCGAACCTGCTACCTGGACGACATCGACGGCAAATACAAGCTGCCCCTGCCGGCGCAGTTTCGCGCGCTGGCCGGGTTGGGCGATCAATTGGGTCAATCGTTTCTTCGCGAATGGCCGACTATGAAGCCGCTGCTTGATGCGGCGTCCCATGCCGTGCTTGGTCACGGCTTCGAGCCGATCAGAAGCGAGCGCGTCCAGCAACTGTACGAAGTGGTCCTCAAGCTGGCGGGCGTCACGGAGTCGGCGTTGCCGAAATTTCCGACCCTGGCTCTTTAGGGCGTGATGGAAATTCGCGTCTATTATGAAGACACCGATTGCGGGGGAGTCGTCTATTACGCCAATTACCTCAAGTACTTC
>JAIWOH010000012.1 GCA_020216985.1 Nitrospira sp. | reverse complement strand
GATTGGCGAGAATGCTGAATTTTGTCCGGCAGGCCGGGCTTGAAACAACGGACGACGCCCAACGCCGTCTGTTGGCGTCGCTCGAAAGCTCACTGCGAGAGGGCCGGTAATGGGACGGGTCCCGGTGGATCTGCTGATTTTCGATCTCGACGGCACGCTCATTGAGTCCAAATGGGACATCGCCGAGTCCGTGAACTTTACCTTGGCTCAATTGGGGTTGCCGCAACGGCCGTTGGAAGAGATTTTCGGATATGTCGGCGACGGCGTGAAAAGGTTGCTTCGGTCGGCGGTGGGAGAGGGAAACCAGGACCGGTTCGAGGAAGCGCTGCGGATTTTTCGTGGATATTACCTGGAGCACTGCCTCGATCGAACGACCTTCTATCCTGGGATCGAGCCGATGCTGCGACACTTTGCGCACAAGCGGAAGGCGGTCGCCACCAACAAATCGATCGAATACACGAGAGTGATTATGAACGGTTTAGGGCCGGGGTATTTCACGTACATGGTCGGCGGAGACGATGGATTCGGGCTGAAGCCGGAGCCCGGCATGCTGTTGCACGTCATGGAGAAACTGAGCGTTTCAAAAGACCGGACGGTGCTGGTGGGAGACAGCACCAACGACATCAACGGCGGGCACAACGCCGGCATTCGCGTCTGCGCCGTCGGGTATGGCATGGGCAACCGAGAAAAAATGGCGGCCTGTCAACCCGATTGGTTTATCGAGCGGCCTGAAGAACTGATGGAGATTTTTGAATGAACGCCACAGTGAACCTGAGATCGATCAATCGTCACGTCCGCGGTCGAGCCGTCGTCCTGGCGATCGGCCTGGGACTGCTCTTGAACTTGAACCAGACCGTGGCGTTGGCGACATCGCCGAATCTGGCCGAGCGGGTGATCGAACATCGGTTGGCCAACGGATTGACGGTGCTCATGGTCGAGCGCCACCAGACGCCGATCGTGTCGATCAATATCACCTTCGCCGTCGGCGGCATCCACGAACAAGTCGGTCAGACGGGAATCGCCCATTTTTATGAGCACATGGCGTTCAAGGGGACGCGCACGATCGGGACGAAGGACTATGCCAAGGAGAAGCCGATTCTCGATGAGATCGCCCGCGTCGGCACCGAATTGGAGCGGCGTCAGCGTGAGATGGCCGGGAAGGTCGGAGGGGGGACGGCGGAAGAAACGGCGGCCATCGAGTCGCTCAAAAAACGGTTTGATGAGCTGCAGGCGGAGGCCGCGCAATACGTGGTGGGCAATGAGCTGGCCTTGCTCTATCAGCGGCATGGAGGTGTGGGATTTAATGCGTCCACCGGGAAGGATCTGACCCGCTATACCATCAGTCTCCCGTCCAATCGTCTGCCGCTCTGGGCCGCCATCGAGTCCGATCGCATGGCCAATCCCGTTTTCCGCGAGTTTTATAAAGAGCGGGGCGTCGTGATGGAAGAACGGCGGCTCCGGAACGAAGACAGTCCGACGGGCCTGCTGTTCGAAACGTTCACCTCGGCCGCCTTTCGCGCCCATGGATACGGCGTGCCGACCATCGGCTGGGGATCGGACATTTTGTCGCTGACACCGGCCGAGACGGAAGCCTTCTTCAAAACTCACTACGGTCCGAATCGAGCGACCATCGCGTTGGTGGGGGACATCAATCCGAAAGAAGTGATCGATCTGATCGAGAAAACTTTCGGGAAAATCCCAGCCGCTCCTCCGCTGACGCTCAAGATGCCGGTGGAGCCCGAGCAACGGGGAGAGCGGCGAGTAGAAGTGGAGTTTGACGCGGAACCGTCGATCGTCATCGGGTTTCACAAGCCCGGGTTGGGCCACCCCGATGAGCCGGTATTCGACGTCATCGATGCCGTTCTCTCGGACGGCTTGACGTCCCGGTTGCACCGGAAACTGGTGCAGGAACGCCGGCTGGCGGCGTCCGTCCATACGGACGCCAGCCATCCCGGCGTGCGCGATCCCAATCTCTTCATTGTCACGGCGACACCGCTGGCGCCTCACACGACGGCGGAAGTGGAGGCCGCGATTTACGAAGAATTGGATCGGTTGAAGCGCGAGCCGGTTTCGCCCAAGGAGCTTGAGCGGGTGATCAATAATTTGGATGCCGACATGGTGCGCGCGCTCAGGTCCAACAGCGGGCTGGCATCCCAACTGGCGATGTATCAGGCGGTGGCCGGCGATTGGCGCTATATTCTCACGTCGCGCGACCGTGTGGCCGCGGTGACCGCCGCCGACATCCAGCGGGTGGCGACCCAGTATTTCACCAAATCGAACCGGACGGTCGGGGTGCTGGTCAAGAAAAACGGCGCGAAAATCGCGGCGGCTCAGGACGGGGAGGCGGCGCCATGACGAGGGCAATGAAGAAAGGGAAAATCGCGATGGAGCTTCGTTCTGCGTCCTTGCTGGCGGCGGCCGTGACGTCGATTGCCGTTATGACCGGTTGTGCGGACCTTGGGAAGTCGATCGATGTGGAGACCGCCGATCCGCGGGCCATGAGATTTGCGTCCGTCGAGTTTTCTCCTCCGGAACCGGAACGGCTTGTGTTGGACAACGGCATGGTGGTTTATCTGCTGGAGGATCATGAATTGCCGTTGATCACGGTGACGGCGACCATGCGAACGGGCGGTTGGCTCGACCAAGAAGACAAAATCGGTCTTGCCGCGTTGACCGGCACGGTGATGCGGACCGGCGGCGGAGGCAGGTTTTCCGCGGAAGAAGTCGACGAAGAATTGGAGCAGCTTGCGGCCAACATCGGCATCGGTATCGGCCGGGAATCCGGGTCCGCCTCTCTCGACGTGTTGAGTAAGGATTTCAAACGGGGGTTGGAGATCTTCGCCGCTCTCCTTCGGGAGCCGGTGTTCGATCCGGCTCGCGTCGAGCTGGCCAAACTACAGGCCATCGAGGGCATTCGACGTCGGCAGGACCAGCCCGGCTCCATCGTCGGTCGAGAGTTTCTCAAATCGCTGTACGGCGCCGGACATCCAAGCGCCCGCGAGAGCACGGTCGAATCGATTCGCCGCATCGGCAGAGACGACCTGGTCTCGTTCCACCGGGAGACCGTCCATCCGAACGGCATGATTCTCGGCGTCACGGGCGACTTTCATAGAGAAGAGATGCTGGACGCGCTTCGCGCGGCTTTCGGCGACTGGCGGCCGGGAACGGTGCCGGAACTGAAGATTCCCGAGGTCGCCGAACAGGAAGCGGCCAAGCCCGCGGTGCTGTTCATCGACAAGGAGACGACGCAGACCCATCTCAGAGTGGGGCATTTGTCGATCAAAGAATACGATCCCGATTACGCCGCCTTGGCGATCGCCAACGATATTCTGGGAGGCAGCTCGTTCCGAAGCCGCCTGTTCAACGACGTGCGGACCAAACGGGGCTTGGCCTATTCCGTCGGCAGCCGTTTGATGGTTGGCTCGCATGATCAGGGCGTCTGGCTGATGAGGGCCGAGACCAAGTCCGAGTCCACGCAGGAAGTCGTCAAGCGGTTCGTGGCCAATGTCGAGCGTATCCGCTCCGAGTTCGTGAGCGACGAAGAGTTGACCGAAGCGAAAGACGCCTACGTCAATTCGTTCGTGTTTTCGTTTTCCAGCCCATCGGCCATCGTGAGCCGATTGATCGAGCTGGAGTATGACGGCTTGCCCAAAGATTTCCTCCAGCAACTGCGCGACAAGGTCGTGAAGCTCACGAAGGAAGAGATTCTCGCGGCGGCCAAGAAACACCTGCACCCCGATCGTCTCAAGATCGTGGCGGTCGGGCCGGGCAAGACCTTGCCGCTCGCCCTCTCGACGTTCGGCGAAGTCAAGGAGATCAAACTCTCGCCGGAAGGATAGGGTCAAAACGGGCGCGAGGACTTTGGCGCGCCTGTCTCGATCGAGACCTGATCACTTGTGCATGCCTCTCGAAGACGACTTCTGCGACATTCTAAAAAAATCGCGCATGGGCCAAGGCCTCTCGCTTGATGAGGTCGCTTGGGCGACCGGGCTATCCAAAGCCGACCTTGCCGCATGGGAGCGAGGAGATCCGGTAAAGAAAAGATCTGATATCCATGTTCTGGCCAATGCGCTTGGACTGAGGGCCAACCCTCTGGCCCAGATTGCCATTGATCATTGGGAACCGATCCCCCAGCGATTGCCGGATGGAGTGGAAGCCGTGCGGGGATCGGTCGGCGGCTACGGCGTCTGGGGCTACGTGCTGTTCGACGAAAGCGAGGCCGTGGTGATCGATACGGCGTACCATGCGCCCGCGATGGTTGATCTACTCGACTTGCGGGGCTTGCGACTGGTCGGAATTTGCCTGACGCACGGCCATGCCGACCATGCCGAAGGCATCGATCGGTTGTTGAACCATCGGGAAGTTCCGGTTTATCTGGGGCGAGAAGATCGTGATCTTCTGGACTGGAGACCACCTTCTGATCTCTTGGTCGCGCCGGCGGATGGTCAGGTGATTCGAGTCGGCCGTCGGACGATTGTGTGTCTGTTGACGCCGGGCCATACGCCGGGCGGGATCTGTTATCAGCTGGATGACCGGGACGACCCGGTCTGTTTCGTCGGTGATACGCTGTTTGCCGGATCGATCGGGCGATCCAATCCCCTCACGCTCTATACCACTCATCTCAAGTCGGTGCGGGAGCGAGTGCTGACGCTCGCGCCGAACTGTCGCCTCTTGCCCGGCCATGGGCCCGCGACGACCGTGGCCGAGGAACGGGCGCATAATCCGTTTGCGACCGTTGAGTAGGCCGGACCTCCATGAGGAATGATCACCAAGAAGACGAGCATCGGCGCGATATCATCCCGTCCGATACGGATCGAGCTCGGGACGTGGTTGAGCAAAACGACGTCGCGGCTGCCGATGTCGAGGGGGACGAGCCGTCATTTTTCTCGAAGTGGACGTTGCCGATGGCGCTGTTTCTCCTCACGTGTTTCACGACTCTGTGGGCCGGCGCCTACCAGGTCTATCGGGGACCGGCTCGCGGTCCCATTGATTTTCTGCTGGCGAATCCCGAAAGTCTGTGGCAGGGGCTTCCCTTCGCCGGAGCACTCCTCTTCATCCTCGTGACGCACGAGCTTGGGCACTATCTTTTATCGAGGATCCATCGCGTGCCGGCGTCGCTCCCGCTGTTTTTACCGGGCCCTCCGCACTTTATCGGGACTTTTGGGGCGGTGATCCGCATTCGTGGGCCGATCATGAATCGCCTGGCTCTGTTCGACATCGGAGTGGCGGGGCCGTTGGCTGGTTTTCTCGTCGCAGTGGCGGCTCTGATCGTGGGGTTGAATCTCTCGACAGTCGTGGAGGGCAAGGCGGGATTCGGACTGAAATTGGGAGAGCCGCTCTTGCTCAAATTTCTGGCGTGGCTGGTGATCGGGCCGATCCCCGCCGATTCGGACGTCGTGTTGCATCCGATCGGGTTTGCCGCCTGGTTCGGGCTGTTTGTCACATCACTTAATCTGCTTCCCATCGGTCAGCTTGACGGCGGCCATGTCGCCTATGCTCTATGGGGGAAACGGCAACGAACGATGGCTTTGCTGTTTCTGCCGGTTCTCTTTGGGCTGGGAGTGTTCGGCTGGCCAGGCTGGTTTCTGTGGGCCTTCATGGCAGGCTTGTGGGGGATCGGCCACCCTCCGGTGATGGATCCTGACACACCGTTGGGACCGCGTCGCACCCTCGTCGGGTGGATTGCACTGGCGGTGTTTGTCCTCACGTTTGCGCCCGTTCCTTTTTCGTTTCATTGAATACCGTTCCGCCGTTTTGCCGGTTTCTTCTTCAACGAGAGGGCGGCGATCCTTTCCATTTGCCTATTTGCTTGCCGGATGTCGGGGCCGGTCCTAGAGTGGAGTCATGCTGTCCGAAAAAGCGCCGGCGACCTGTCCTCGGTGCCTGGCCGAGCGGGTCGTCGGCGCGGAAGAATGTATTCGGTGCGGGGTCATCTTCGCGAAATATCGGCCCCTGCCTGTGAAGCCTCCAAAGGCGCCTGCGCCTCGATCGCGACCCGCGCCCCGTTGGATTCAAACGGCCCGGGAGTGGCTGATTGAATCGGACCAAGCCGCCGATTCAACGACCTTCTACGGACGGGCCGTTCTGTTTGTCGGCCTGCTTTGGTGGGGATGGACATTGATCGCGGCCCCGCTTGAAACGAATGAGATCGGCGAGTCGTTCCTTCATTTGATCAACCTGGTCTTTCATGAAGCCGGCCATGTGTTCTTTGCTCCGTTCGGCCGCTTCATGATGATCCTGGGCGGGAGTCTGGGGCAGGTGCTGATGCCGATCATTTGCCTGATCGTCTTGCTGGTGAACACACGCGATCCGTTCGGCGCCTCGGTGGCCCTCTGGTGGACGGGGGAAAGCGTGATGGACGTGGCGCCTTATATCAACGACGCGCGGGCCATGGATCTGATTCTGTTGGGCGGCGTTACCGGCAAAGAAACGGACGGCCACGACTGGAACAACATTCTGTCCATGATGGGTCTCTTGGAATGGGACCATCGGTTGGCGCAGCTCACCCACCTGATCGGCATCCTGCTCATGCTCGGCTCTTTCCTCTGGGGCGGCATGCTGCTTGCCCGGCACCGTCGTCGGCTTTCTCGCCGGCTCCCGTGATGACCTTCACACTTGTGCGAACCCCCTGTCTTTCTTACCATGGGTTTTGCTCGTCAGGTTTGGAGAGAGCAAGAAACCCGTGAAGAATCCCGTCCTGCACGCGACGTTCTTTCTCGTTTTATTCTGGGTTCTGTTCTCTTCTCTATCCTTCCATGCCGTCCATGCGCAAGAAGCCGAGCAGCCGTCCTGCAAGAAGCCCGCGTTGGAACATGAGCCCGCGGATTTTCCTCTCCAGTCTTCGAGCCGCTGGCGCTATGGGGCCTATCTGGATGTGGCGGGCATTGTGAATTTCAACTTTCCCGACAGCGATCGGTGGCGTAATCGCTCCACGGCCTCTTGGCATAATCAGCCCGCTCCCAATATGGTGCTGGCCTACGTGCGCAAAGAGGCGACCGCCTCGTCACGATGGGGTATGGAGTTGGGTGTGCAGGGCGGTTATGACACAGTAGACTTCGCTTTTCTCCCCGGAGAAAAAAAAGTGGACGGAGCAGACGTGTTGCGGCACGCGCATCGAGCCAATGTGTCCTATCTCGCGCCGATGGGCAACGGCCTGCTCGTCACGGTCGGATTGTTCGAGAGCCTGATGGGATACGAATCGCTCTATGCGAAGGACAACGCTCATTACACCCGCTCGTGGACCGCAGATTACTCCCCTTACCTGATGTTCGGTCTCAATGTGGTCTATCCGGTCAACGACCGATTGACCGTCTCGCCGTTTGTGATCAATCGATACGCTCACCTCTCCTACACGGTCGCGCAGCCCTCGTACGGCGTGAAGTGGTCCTACCGCTTCATGCCGCACCTGACCGTCCGACAGACTCTCTACTGGGGGCCGGATCAAACGGATGCGTCGCTGGGTTTTTGGCGTCTCTACGCCAATCACATTGCGGAGTGGAAAACCGACAAACTGATCGTGGCATGGTCATACGATATTGGAACGGAAAACATCGCCCATCATCCTGGAAGCCCTCGTGCCTTCGTCATGGGTGGCAATCTCACGGTGCGGCAGCAGGTCACCGACTCATGGGCCGTGGCGGTACGCCCCGAGTTTTACTGGGATCGCAACGGGCAGTGGACCGGTTCGGAGCAATTTGTGAAAGCCGTCACATCCACGGTGGAATACCGAATGCCTTCTCGATGGGGCACGGCCACGGCCAGGCTCGAATATCGCTACGACGAATCAACCGGCGTGGGCGGAGGGTTTTTTAGAAATGGAGAAGTCGCTCCCGGTGTTCCCCGAGTTGCCGCCGGGCAACATCTCCTTCTGTTCGGCCTGCTGCTGACGTTCGATTCATCACACCCGTCTTCATCTTTTTGAATCGAGGGTGAGTGAACCGGTTGCACGCGCGAATCGGTTGGTGCGGAGCCGTCTCACTCAACGACCGGCAGGATACGATCGGCGATGGCCTGCACGATGCCTTCTTGGTCGGTCGCTATCGTGAGGCCGCTTACACTCAGATGGTAGCCGTGATGGCCAGGTGCTTGGATGGTGGCGCTGACCTCGACTTGGTCCCCCTCTTCAACGTCCGGATCTCTGATGACCGGTATTCCGCAGAATCCCAACACGGCGACGGGGATGCCGGCGGCCTCATCTTCAAGCCGGAACAGGTACGCGCCGTAACAGATCGTCTCGTCCGGACGTTTGTACGGATCAAGAGAGACGACGTCCCGGACGGTGCCGCGCATGGTCACGTGGTGCAAATGATAGGCTTGTGGGTCTTCGAGAATCTGCCGGATGTTCGCGCGTTCGTCGGCCCATAGGGGACAGAGTGGACCGGCCCCCCAGGAGAACAGCAGGAAGAGGAAAAGCCGGTGACGCACGAGAGGCATGGGGAATCCGCTTCAAACCACAAGAGGTGCTATTTTACCACCCTTCTCATGAAAGGTCGTGTTCGCGCTTTTTCTGCGCGCAGGGCCCGGCTATAATCCCCCTCTCCGTGTGAGTCTTCAATGGGAGGACTTGTTGCGATGGTCGATGAACGGACGATCAGATTATTCGTCGATACGATTCGCCCCCGCTACGAGGATTTGTTGGCGCAGATGGTGCAGGTCCCATCGATCAGCATGGACCCCTCCCGCGCCGGCGACATACGGCGGATGGCCGAGCTTGCCGCGAATTGTTTGACCGAGTTGGGAGCGGACGCGACCATCGTCGAGACGGAAGGATATCCTCTTGTGTCCGGAGGCTGGACCTCGGGAGCGCAGTATCCCACCGTGACCGTCTATAATCATCTGGATGTGCAACCGGCACAGGAGCCTGAGTGGAAGAGGGAACCGTTTACGTTCAAGAAGGAAGACGGCATCTACCATGGCCGGGGCGCCACGGACGACAAGGGACCGGCGCTGTCAGCCTTGTTCGGTGCATTATTCGTCGTCCAACAGGGTATGCCGATCAATGTTCGATTTCTCTGGGAACTGGAGGAGGAGATCGGAAGCCCGCACTTTGCCGCGGGCCTGAAGAACCGAGCGGCTGTTCCCCGTCCCGACTCTGTGGTGGTGTCCGACACGATCTGGATCGCAAAGGGCCGGCCGGCCGTCCCCTATGGATTGCGAGGGTTGCTGGGGGCGCGATTGACCCTTCGCACCGGGAGCAAAGATGCCCATTCGGGACTCACAGGGGGAGCGGCGCGCAATCCCTTGGCCGAGTTGATGGAGGTGGTGCACGGCTGCGTGGATGCCAGAACCGGCAAGGTAAAAATTCCGGGCTTTTACGACGATGTGGTTGAACCGACCAAAGAGGAACTTAAGAGTTTTCTCAGGTCGGGATTTCAGGTCAATCGGTTCAAGACGGCCTATGGGTTCCGGTCGATTCGCACGGAAGATCCCGTCGAAGTCATGCGCCGGATTTGGGCCATGCCGACGTTCGAGGTCCATGGTCTGAGCGGCGGATATCAGGGGGCTGGGATCAAGACCGTGGTTCCAAATCACGGTGAGTTGAAGATCAGTATGCGTCTGGTCCCGAACCAAGTTCCGGAAACCGTGTTTGCCCTTTTGAGGAAGCACGTGGCTCGGCTCAATCCGGATGTCAAGGTCGAGCGGGAAGGGGTCTTGCGGCCGTTCCATGGATCGTTCCAAGGACCCTATGTGGAAGCGATCAAGCAAGCTATGAAAAAGGGGTTTGGCAGGGAGCCGGCTTTTGTTCGAGAAGGAGGTTCGATTGGAGCAGTGGTCACCATGCAACAGGCATGGCGCGTGCCGATTCTCTTCATGGGGTTAAGCTTGCCGGAGCATGGGTACCATGCGCCCAACGAGTATTTTGACTGGGGCCAAGCGTCGGGAGGCATGCAAGCCTTTGCTCATTATTTCTGGGATCTGGCGAGAATGGGGAAAGGCGCATGGGAAGAAAGTCTGAGGAAAGGGAGCGGTTAAAACACAAAAAAAGAAAAGGTTGCCCATT
>JAIWOH010000011.1 GCA_020216985.1 Nitrospira sp. | reverse complement strand
TTTGATCGGACTGTTCCAACTTGAAGGCAAAAACAAACAATTTTTGTCATCCGTGGTGATTGATATCCGGAAAAAATTTCTAACTGCTTGATAAACAAATGTTTATAAATATTCCACCTTTAGCAAAAAGGCACGGATGTTGCTCGTCATTCTGATGGAAAGAACTGGATACCCAGGAAGGGCAAAGCTGTTTCATATAGATGTCAGAGATTTATCACTAAAAGACGATTTAACGAAGATGACCCAATGAGTGAATCCAAAGGAGTGCTGGTTGTTCTGGTGACAGCACCTAATCAAGAAGAAGCAGATCGGCTGGTTGAGCGGGTCGTCGAAAGTCATCTTGCCGCCTGTGCCACGACAGTTGCCGGTGCAGAGTCCACTTATTGGTGGGAAGGGAAATTGGTTAAGGAACGAGAGGTTCTTCTCTTGTTGAAAACGACGGCGGACAAGTTCTCGTCTCTCCAGCAGGCGATTCAGCAGATTCATCCATACAAAGTGCCGGAAATTATTGCACTACCGATAAAAAATGGATTACCACAGTATCTTGAGTGGGTGAGGCAAGAAACCTCCTAGATGATGGGGAAACGTACTGGATATGAGCATGGATCGCAAGTTCTTTCGCTCAAATACCGACAAAGGAGGGTTGACCCAAGAGACCGGGATGGGTAGACTGACGCCGCTCCGAGCGACTGGGTCACCCCAAGCATGAAGGAGTGAACACCATGCCTCAGACAAGCAGCCATGAAAGCAGCGAGGCGTACACCGTTGTCATCTTCCGCGGATCGACGGCAAAGCCTATCAGATTGAACTTTCCCAGAAAACTGGTTCGAACTCTTACCATCGTCTGTTGCGTGCTGCTCTTGGCCGATTTTCTCGTCATTTCCCACTACGTTATGAGAACCAGAGAGGTCTGGGAATTGGCGGCATTCCGCGCCGAAGCCATGAGTGCTCGAGAGCAAACGGCAGCGTTTTCCTCTGCCGTTGAAGACCTCAAGAAACGACTGGTTGCTATGAAAGAGGTCAATCAACGGCTCCGAGTGATGCTTGGTATCGAAGTGCCTCAAACCGGAGATATGGTCAACGGACGTGGTGGAGAAGACGTTCCTCTGCCAGAGGAAGGTCAAGCAATGGGTGGAGGACTTTCGGAGGTTGGAGAACCGCCGGCTGGGTCTCCGCGCACTACTCTACTAGATGGTGAAGCGAAGCACAACCATTCTGCTGCAATCGACGCCGAGCATCTGGAAAATACCCGTCTTGCTACATCCGTGAAAGAGAGTTTGGAATGGCTATCAAAGGAAGCGAGCGTTCAGGAACAAATTTTGAGCGAATTGTCTCAAGCAGCCGAGCAGCGCTCATCTCGCTGGGCTGCGACGCCCTCGATTTGGCCGGTCAAAGGGTGGGTGACTTCGGGGTTTGGCCCGCGCATTTCTCCTTTTACCGAGAAACTGAGTTGGCATGATGGCCTGGATATTGGGGCTGCTCCCAATGCCCCCGTTCAAGCGACGGCTCAGGGCAGAGTCATCCTGGCGGCATATGATCCGAAGCTCGGCAATATCGTCAAGTTGGATCATGGGTTTGGAATAGAGACCTTGTATGGTCACTTGGCCAAGTCGCTCGTCAAGGAAGGGCAGCGAGTCAATCGCGGAGACGTTGTGGGATTAGTAGGGAGTACAGGACTGTCGACCGGGCCTCACCTGCATTATATGGTGAAGGTGAACGGTCAAACTCTTGATCCGCTGAAGTATATTTTGGAGTAGCCCCGCGACCGCTCGTTTCCTGTTCCCTCATACGACGATTCTTTTCCTTCTCCCGTATAAGACTGAGTGCCAGGGACGAAGAGGAAAGGTGAGTCGGCCTCCAACGAAGCGAATGATGCAGGCGGATTTCTTCTCTGCGATGATCTCTTTCCTGAAATTTCTCCGATCAGACCCGTACCATGACCGATCTTGAAATCGCCAGATCGGTCAGACCTCGGCCGGTGCAGGCCATCGCGCAAGATCTAGGGCTCTCTCCGGATGAAGTGATCCCCTATGGTCGGCTGAAGGCTAAAGTTTCGCTCCATGCCCTGGAACGATTACGATCCAAGCGCGCGGGGCGATACATTCTCGTCACGGCCATCAATCCGACTCCGTTGGGAGAAGGGAAAACCACCACATCGATTGGTCTGACCATGGGGCTTCACCGGCTGGGGTACCGGGCCGCCGTGACGCTCAGGCAGCCTTCCTTGGGACCGGTGTTCGGGGTCAAGGGGGGAGGAACCGGAGGCGGATATGCGCAGGTGGTTCCCATGGCGGACATCAATCTCCACTTGACGGGGGACGCGCACGCCGTGGCTGCCGCTCACAATTTGCTCTCGGCGTTTTTGGACAATCACCTCTTCCACGGCAATGCCTGCGACATCGATACCGATCGTATTTTCTGGCCTCGGGCGTTGGGGGTCAGCGACCGTGCGCTCCGAGAGATTCGGCTTGGAGCGGAGGCCGGGGGACGGCCAGGCCGATTTGTCATCACGGAGGCATCCGAGGTGATGGCGATATTGGCGTTGGCCGACAGCCCGCGGGACTTGAAAGAACGGCTTGGCCGTATTGTCGTGGGAGTGACGAAATCGGGTGCCGCCGTCGTCGCGGAACAGCTAGGCTGCGTCGGCTCGATGGCCGTCTTGTTAAAAGATGCGCTGGCTCCGAATCTGGTCCAAACGCTGGAAGGAACGCCGGCCTTTGTTCATACGGGGCCGTTCGGGAACATCGCACACGGCAACTGTTCTGTGCTCTCCGACGCCATCGCCCTTCGGTGCGCGGATTTTGTGGTGACCGAAGCAGGATTCGGGAGCGACTTGGGTGCCGAAAAGTTTTTCAATATCAAGTGCCGCGCATCGGGATTCAAACCGGACCTGGCGGTCGTGGTGGCGACCTTGCGGGCGTTGAAACTCCAGGGAGGAGCCGGCCCGGCCAAGACCGGCGCACCCTTGCCGCCAGACCTGACGGGACCAAACCAAGACGCCTTGGCAAAAGGGTTTGCCAACTTGAATCAGCACATTGCGAACGTGAAGAGACACGGAGTGCCGGTGGTGGTGGCGGTGAATGCGTTCAAGGACGATCCCCAGGCCGAATTAGAGTGGGTGCGGGAAGAGTCGATCAAAGCGGGAGCCGTCGATGCAGCCCTGTCCACGCATTGGGCGGATGGCGGCAAGGGGGCGGAGCAACTGGCGGCTGCGGTCGTCAAAGCCTGCGGGCAGCCGTCGCAGTTTCATCATCTCTACGAACTATCCTGGCCGATTCGGAAGAAAATCGAGACTATTGCGACCACGATGTATGGGGCGGAGGGAGTCGTCTTTGAGCCGGAAGCGGAACGACAAATAGAGAGGGCCGAGGTTTTGGGGTTTGGAGGGCTGCCCATCTGTATGGCCAAGACGCCGTTTTCGTTGTCTCACGATCCCAGCCTGAAAGGAAGGCCGACCGGCTTTATTGTTCCTATCAAAGAATTGCGCATTCTGGCCGGTGCCGGGTTTCTCACGGCCGTTTGTTCGGGGATTCAATTGATGCCGGGGCTGCCGAAGAAGCCTGCGGGGGAACGAATCGACCTGGACCCGGTCAGTGGAGAGATTGTCGGGCTTTCTTAGAAAAGGCGGCTCCGAATCGGAGTGGGAGTGACTTGACAAGGCGCAATCACTGGCCTCCCCGCTGTTTGAGGTAGCGGAGAAATTCCGAATCGGGGCTCATCACAAGAGTGGATTTGTCCTTAAACGTGGCCTTGTACGCTTCCATTGAACGGGTGAACTCAAAGAACTTTGGGTCTTGACGGTACGCTTCCGCATAGATGCGAAACGCCTTGGCATCGCCGCTTCCACGCAGCTCTTCCGCTTCCTTGTAGGCCTGGGCCAAGATGATTTCCCGATCCTTTTCCGCTTCGGACCTGATTTTTTGAGCCTCCTCGGCTCCTTCGGCGCGGTATTGCTTGGCCTGCCGTTCCCGCTCGGCCTGCATGCGGGCGAAGACCGCCTTCTCGTTTTGCTCGGGCAGGTCGGCGCGTTTGATCCGCACGTCCTGGATTTCAATCCCATAGACGGACGCCTTTTCATTCGCCCGCTTGGATACCACCCGCATGATATCCCCTCTCGTGCTGGAGACGATTTCCAGGAGATCGTGACGCCCCAATTCGACGCGCAGTTCGGAATAGATGATGTCGTGCAGCCGCTGCAAGGCGCCGCGCTGGCTTTGGAAGGCCTGATAGACCTTCAAGGGATCGATGATGCGCCATTTGGCGAAGTTGTCGAGCAAGAGCGTCTTCTTGTCTTGAGTGATGACATCTTGGGGGCTGGAGTCGTAATCCAAGAGCCGCTTGTCGAAATAGGTCACCTCCTGGACGAAAGGCATCTTGAAGTACAAGCCCGGTTCTGTGATGTTCCGCACCGGTTTGCCGAGTTGAACGACGATCGCGGTTTGGGTGATGTCCACGACGAAAAAGGGTGATGCCCCCAATACGAGCAACGCTACGACAACCGCGATCAGCGCGACGATAATACCCTGCATCGTCATGGTTGAGTCTCCGTCGCTTCCAATTTGGACGTCGGCTTGGTCAACCGGTCCAAGGGAAGATAGGGCAAAACACGATCGCCCCCCTTGCCGTCGATGATGACCTTTTCCATGTTCGGGAGAATTTCTTCCATCGTTTCGATGTAGATCCGCCTGCTGATGACGTCCTTGGCCTGCTGATATTCCTTGAGCGTGGCGAGGAATCGGTTGGCCTCGCCTTGGGCTCGGTTGACCCTGGCCTGTGCGTATCCTCTCGCGCGGTTGACCAGTTCAGCCGCTTCACCCTTGGCCTTGGGGATGATGTCGTTTCGGTAGCCCTGCGCTTGGTTGATCAGCTTCTCGCGGTCTTCCTTGGCGTTGGTCACGTCCTTAAACGCAGCCGCCACCGCCTCCGGTGGGTCCACGTCCTGGAGCTGTACGGCGGCCACCTGGACGCCGGCGTGATAGTCATCGAGGATGCTCTGGAGCAAGGTCATGGTGCCTTGCTGAATTTCGGCCTTTCCCGTGGTCAAGGCTTCGTCGATTTTGCTTTTGCCGACCACTTCCCGCATCGCGGCCTCGGCGGCCTTTCCGATCGTCTCGTGAATATCCGCCACGTTGAACAGATACTCGCTCGACTCTTTGATCTTGTACTGGACGATGAATTCGACGGCGAGGATGTTCATGTCGCCCGTCAACATGAGCGCTTCTTGCGGAACCATCTGTTGCCGCCCCTGAAGATTGGTTCGGAACCCGACCTCCACACGGTGGAGTTTGGCCACTTTGGGTTGAAGGACGGTTTCAATCAGGGGGATCTTGAAATGAGGGCCGGGTTCCACCGTCCGCACCGGCGTTCCGAAACGTTTGACGACTCCTTCTTCATCGGGGGCCACAATGAAGATACTTTGCCAGACCAGGAGAATCAGCAGCGCGGCGGCGACAATGTTGACTATGCCGCCAGATGGGAGTTTGAACCCTCCCGGCGGAAAAAGATTCTTCAATTGCGCCTGGGCCTGCTTGAGGGCTTCTTCCAGCGGGTCTTGTCGTCGGCTCCAAGGATCTTTGGGGTCCCACACCATAGAGATAAATCGCTCGCTCTGTCTTGGAGTTATTTGAGAAAGTGAGGCTAATGTCAACTTAGCAGAAGGAAAGAAGCGGGGGCAACCCTAAAAAGCCATGGCAAAGATCCGGTTAGAGAGACCGGCAAGACCCGCCGATACCGGCAATGTGATGATCCAGGCAAACACCATGTCGTGAACGGTACGCCACTGGATTGTGCGAATGCCCTTCCGGAAGCCGATCCCGATAATGGCGGAGCCGCTGACGTGCGTGGTCGAGACAGGCAACCCCATGATACCGGACAAAAGAACCAGAGAAGACGTCGTCAGATTCGCGGAGAGTCCTTCCACGTGATCCATTGTTGTTACGCGCTCGGCCAGCACCGTCGTCACCCGGAGCCCTGACAGATAGCCGCCGAGTCCCATGGCCAGTGCGACTCCGCCGAACCATGCAAGCGGTGATGCGTCGCCGGGCCCTGCCGCGGATATGGAGCCAAGCAGAAGCATCGCCATGATTTTCGGCGCGTCGTTCATTCCACGGGCGAACGACGCCAGGCCGCTGGAAAGCCAATGCGCCGTATCCAGTCCCAGCACAAGCCCTCGCAAGCCGGCCCGCTCGCAGTGCGACGGGACGGCGGCAACCGGTCGGCCGAAGGTCGTCGTTTGGAAGAGGGTTCTGGTGCCGCCGTGCGCGTCGATGGTCACTAAGGCGCGGGATGCCGGCATGACGCAGAGGCAGCTTCCTTCCCATCGTGTTGCTACGTGACGCATCGCCGGATAGAGAAGAAAAGAAACGGCCAGAGCCAGCAGCGGGCCGAGCAACAGCGGGAGCGCGATGTTCTTGGCGATGGCCGGCCAGATCAATGCTTCGGGGGGTAAGGCGGTCAACCCCGCTCCCACGATGGCGCCGGTCAAGGCATGGGTCATCGAAACAGGAAGACCGGCGCACGATGCGAACAGGACCCAGGCCGTGGCTCCGGTCAAGATCGACAGAACGGCAACAGGCTGGAACATTGTGTCGGGCTGAACAAGGCCTCCGCTGAATGTCCGGATCATCGCCCCGCCGATGAACGCCGAGGTCGCGGCTCCGGCGACGGTCCAGATAGTTCCCCAGAGGATAGCGGTGTTATATTCGGTGATCCCGCTTCCCGCGAGAGTGGCGACGGACTTCGACACGTCGTTCGAGCCGTTGGCGTAGGCCAGAGCCAGGACAAGGAAGAAGGCGAGCATCTCCATGGCGATCGGTCAGATGGAAGACATCGCCCGCGAGGAGCGTTTTGACGTTCGCTGTCGCAGGGCCTGCAATCTGAGTTCCGGGCGATTTATTCGGTCACACTCCCGCCGCATGAGGAGCCTGCTCCCGCGGTGCAGCCATAACAGTGGTTTCTCGTCACGATCTGACGTCGGTGAAGTCTGGTCGGATCGAAGTTGCGAATATGCTGCGGCGCGCCAGGAGAGACCGGCAAATCGAGCATTTGGTTAAAGTCGCAGTCGTACAACGTCCCGTCCCAACCGACCGACAGGGTGTACCGGCACATCACGCCGGCAGCGGCTACGGGATTGAAGGCGTTCGCCAGCCGCGTCATGTACTGTTCGTAGTTGCCGCTTTCCAACAAGAACGCGAGGAAGCGGCTGATCGGCATGTTGGTGATCGTATAGAGCCGGTTGAATTCGACGCCGTGCTTGATCCGCAGTTCGCGCTTGAACTGCGCTTCGACGGTCGACTGTTTGGGCGGCAGAAAGGCGCCGACGGGATTATGAACCAGATTCAAGACCAGGCCACTCTCAGGACGTCCGTACCCGGCCTCGTTCAACAGGCGAAGCGCCTCCATCGATTTCTCAAAGACCCCTTCACCCCGCTGTGCGTCGGTTTGGCCGGCCCGAAAAGACGGCAGAGAGGCGATGATCTCGACCCGGTGCTCGGCCAGAAAGTGAGCCAAGTCCGCTTGCGACGGAAGCAGCAGGACCGACAGGTTGCACCGATCGATCACGTGACGCCCCAGGGCACGGGCCTGTTCGACCAGCCGGCGAAAGTTGGGGTTGAGTTCCGGCGCTCCGCCGGTGATATCGACAGTGGGAATGTCGGTCCGGGCCAAGGCGTCCAGGCACTGTTCCGCCGTCTCCCGTGACATGCTCTCCGGTCGATCAGGTCCCGCGTCGACGTGGCAGTGACGGCAGGTTTGGTTGCAGAGCTTGCCCACGTTGATCTGAAGCACGGTGATACCGGTGGCATGAAGCGGAAAGAGACCGGCCTCGCGAAGCCGAAGGTCAAAGGGCGACGGACCGGAAGGGCGATCAAGAACCTTAAGCTGTTCAGTCGGCGAGGCCAGCGGGCTGCTTCGGCCAAGCAATGTGAGGGCCATTTAACAACAGCCTCCGTTTGGAGCGCACTCGACGGTAGTGCCGCCGACGGGTCGCCCGGCCCGATTCAGAATCGCGAAATGGGAAGCATAGCCCTCCGTCTGCAACACGGCCAGAGTCTTCGAACAGATCTCAAGAGGCTCTCCTCGCCGATAAACATGTTGATCGTCGTCGGCCGCTTCCAAGAATGGTCCGGCCAACAGGGCGTAATGACCCTGCCAGGTGCAGGGCGTCTGAGCCGGCAGCACGGCCTGCCAGCGAGGGTCGGCGGCGTCAAGCCGAACCGGATCGACCGTGAGCAGAAAGTGGCTTGCCAGAGCGGGAGTGGACAAGAGCCAGGTGTCTTCCGCTGCGATCGGCCGTGGGATACCGCGCTGATATGTGGTGCCATGCTCATCCACCACGCGGCTGAACGGACCGCGCAAGGTCGCGTACCGATAAGCCGCAGAGGCCGGGAGCGGCGGCTGTTTGTAGCCGGTCAAGGTGACGGAACAAAAGTGAATCCCGTCGATCACACGCCAGGGCGAGAACTTGACCAAATGGATGCCCAGAAAGCCGGCATCCATCAGGCCTTTCATATACTCGGCGAGCGTTAACGCCCCGGACAAACAATCGCCCCATTTTTCTGCGTCGTGGACCAGATATTGTGGGACGGTCTGATCCGACACGATGTCGGAAATGGTAAATCGCCCGCCCGGTTTCGCCACGCGGAACATTTCGTGAAACACCCGGCGCTTGTCCGGTGCCAGGTTGATCACACAGTTCGAGATGATGAGATCGATTGTGCCGTCGTCGATCGGCATGGCGTCGGCCAGGCCCTTGCGAAATTCCACGTTTGATGAAGGATAACCAAGGTTGGCCGCCACGATCGGCGCGTTCCGCCGGGCAATATCGAGCATCACGTCGGTCATGTCGATGCCGATCACGCGGCCGGTCGGGCCGACAAGACGGGCGGCTGCAAAGCAATCGATGCCGCCGCCCGATCCAATATCCAACACCGTTTCACCAGGACGCACTGTGTCGAGTCCGGCCGGCGTGCCGCAGCCGTAGGACACGTTGAGCACCTCTTCGGGGATGAAGGTCCGAAGCAGTGTCATGTCGTAGCTTGTGGGGCAACACATTTGTTCGCCGGTGGCGGCGGCCTTGGCATAACGGTCGCTGACTTTTTTGGTGATGGCATCAATCGGCATGGCGGCCTCCTTGTGAACCGAGCAGGCTCGGCCCCGCTTATGTATCAACCCCTCGTGCGTCTGGTCAATCGTGGAGTGGGGGATATATGGTGCCGCGGTTTAATTAAATTTTTTATAGAGGTGGAGTCGGTTTTGAGGGGTCAATCTTACAAGTTGGAGGCTTCAGACAATGGAAGGAGCCCCCTGTCAGGCGTATAGGTCGGGTAGTCCGTAACAGTTGTTAGCATTCCGGTTGTCGTATGGGATAGGCTCACCGGCTGGAGGGACCTGTTTTCTCGTTGTTCCTGCTCACAGGATGAGCCCGCTCCATATGTGAGCGACAAGGTGCCGATGAAGAGGGAACGTGTCCTAGCCATCCTCATCATCTGGCCAATGGTCGGGCTTCCCTTCCTGTCGCCGCTGGATGGCCCGCTGAAAGACTTCGACCGTCTCCCTCTGCTTATCGTTGAGATGTTCGATGGGAAGCTCGGCCACCTTCCTTGCTAACGTCTCGACGGAAACGAACTCTTCGATGGTCGTCAGATGGATTTTCCAGTTCTCCCGCGGCGCAGAGTCACCCGTACTAAAGGACAGAGATCGAGAAAGACTTGCGGTAAGAAAAGAGAGAACGCCTTCCCCAGAGCTGATGAACCGTTCCACCCATTGACGAGGTTTTTCAGATGAGTCCCATTTCTTCTAGCAGTAAAGGATGCGTAGCGGCCGGGGGTGGCGTGCAAGGACTCCGGAGCCGGCAGCGTCCTCGATCTTTTTCACACAGACTTGTTGAAGCTCTCGCAAATCAGCATCGTTCACATGAAGAGCGTTGTTCTCGGCAAGTTCAGCCAGAATCGGGAAGTAAAGACCGGTCGAAGTTTCCACAGCTTCTTTGAGGATCTTGACT
>JAIWOH010000010.1 GCA_020216985.1 Nitrospira sp. | reverse complement strand
GCTACAAGGAGATCGAGTTTCCTGGCTGCTTCCGTGGCGAGGGCTTTGAAGCTTTCCCCGCTTACATCCCGAATTTCCTTCGATCCTTGCCAGAATGCCATGCCGAGCCCGATGACGAGCGGGACGGTTCCGACCACGAGCATCGAGACGATCAACTTGGCTTTGAGTCCCCAACGTGTCTTGCGAGGGGCGGCTGATGGTGTCGTGCTCATTACGGGTTTCCGTCTTCCACGCGCACGTCATGCGGAAAGGTGACGGTGAACGTCGTGCCCCGTCCTACTTGGCTCTCGACGTCGATGGAGCCGTGCATGCGGTGAACGACGTTTTTGATGTTGTACAGTCCGAGCCCCGTGCCCTTGCCGGGCGGTTTGGTCGTGAAGAACGGCTCAAAAATCCGTTCCATCACGTCAGGCGAGATACCGTGCCCCGTGTCGGAAATTTTGACGACCGTCGCTCCGTCGACGGTGGAGGTGACGATGGTCAACACGCCGCCGCGTTCCATAGCCTGGACGGCGTTGGTGATGAGATTGATGAACACGTGGAGAATTTCGTCGGGATTGCCGATCGCCGTCGCCTCGGGCCAATAGGACTTGCGCACTTCGATGTCTTGAAGTCCGACGGCGTAGCGGGCGATTTTGAGCGCCTCGTCCAGTTTGGCGTTGATGGGGACCGCCTGATCGGAACGGGCGGAGGTTCGTCGGGAGTAGGACGTAAGATCCCGACAGATGGCCGTCGTGCGTTTGACGGCCTCGACGATGTCCCGCGCTTGGAGGTGAACCGCTTCGAGATCCTGCTCTTCGGTGAGGTTTTCGGCCAGGCCCAAAATGAGTTGGAGCGGGTTGTTCATGTCGTGGGCGATGCCCGCGGCGAACGATCCGATTCCCGCGAGTTTGTCCGTTTGGAGCAATTGGGCCTGGAGCGCGAATTCCTGCTGGACCAAGTCATACAGCAGGCGGCAAGACGGACCGCTCAAGATGCCGACTCCCGCCGGGACCTGTTGCCGGAGGGTTTTCTCCATGGCCGCGTCTCCGGTGACGTCGATCACCAGATCCGGTTTCGTGACGCGCAGGAGGTCGGCGCTCTCGCTGAATACCGGCACGTGGAGATCGTGTGCGTGTCGGAGTCCAGGAGCGTCGGCGCATCGGTCCGCGACGCCGACCACCACGACGGTCCGAAGTTGGTGGAGCAATGTCAGCATCGCCGTACCTCCCCGACCTGCCCCCACGATCGCGATTTTCGTTGGAGTCGGAGCGGGCGTCCCCTCATAACCGTCGAGACCGGACAACCGATCGGTGGTTGTGACGGGGGCTGGAGGCCGGCTTGCCGAATGGTCCGATTTGGTGCGTTCAGGATTCATCACAGTCTCGCCAGCTCCCTTTGCTCCATCGCGCGGGCGACGGAAGCTTTGAGTTTCTCGCCTTCGACCGGCTTGACCAGGTAATCGACGACGCCCTGTCGCAAGAGCGAGGTCGCCATGTCGGTGTCGGGGAATCCCGTCAGCACGATGAGCGGGACGCGAGGGTAATTCTGACGAAAATACGAAATGGCCTCGATGCCGTTGACCTTCGGCATGCGGATGTCGCAGATGATGACGTCCAACAGGAGACGATTCTCACCCGTATTGATCGTTTCGATCGCCTTCGCCCCGTTTTCCGCTTCGAGGACCTCGTATCCGGCTTTTTGAAGGGTCATTCTGACCACCTTGCGGATGTCCGGCTCATCGTCCACGACGAGGACCCGGCCGTTGCAGCTTTCACCTCCCATGAAAAACCCTGATTTGAACTCGTTCATGGCAACCTCCCGGTAAAGTGTGATAAACGACCGCCGCCATCTTGTCGGCCTTGACACTATTGTGAGAGAACGCAAGGCCCGTGCCGAATGAGATGGGCGAAGAAAGTTGAATTTTCTGATGAATTTGAGGAGCGCCGTGTCGGCACTTCAGCGTGATGGCTCAATTGCACCACCAACGTGGTGATATCAACCAGGGGGAGTGCATTGCCTTCGGCGGGGAACTTCGGCTAGGGTAGTGGCCGAGAAGTTTCTCGGAACGGATAGAACAAGCCGAGGGGGGCTCGTGATTACAGAAAAGGCGTTAACGGACTACATTCGAAAGGGCATGCCGGATGCGGCTGTGACCGTGACGGATCGAACGGGAACCATGGACCATCTCAAAGTGCTCGTCATTTCATCGGCGTTTGCGGGGAAAAGCCTGTTGGATCGGCACCGGATGATTTATCAGGCGCTGGAGGTTCCTTTAAAAGACGGTCGTATTCACGCGTTGGAGCTGACGGCCAAAACACCGGAAGAAACGGGCAAGACGAGCGGTTGAACGTCGGAGGGGGAGATTCGAGAGAAAGGAGACCGAATGATGGCGGATCCGATGGAAGAAGAGATTCAAAAAGAAGTGAAGGCGCACAAGATTTTGATCTACGGCAAGGGCACCAAGCAGATGCCGATGTGTGGGTTTACGCGCGAGACCATGCAGTTCTTCGACAAGTACGGCTATCCCTATGAGGTCATCGACGTGCTCTCTCAGCCGGCCAAGCGGGAAACCCTCACGAGAATGACCAATTGGCCGACGTTGCCCAAGGTTTTCATCGACGGAACCTTTTACGGAGACACCGATATTCTTGATCCGATGGAAGCCAAAGGCGAGATCGAGCCTCTGTTAAAAAAGGTATTCGGGAGATAGACGTCTCCGTCGGCCCACCGTTTGTTCGGCGATCGTGCTGCGATCCGCTTGAAACACTGGTTTGCGCCGTGACCTCAGCATCGAAAGCAGAGGAGCCGGCCTCAGATTCTTATTCTTTTCCCGTCGTCGGTTTGGGGTCGATTGTGGCCATGAAGTCGTCTCCGTGGGGGACATTCAGGCGGATGCCGTTGGGGCTGGTCATGGTCTGGACGACGACGTTCATGACTGGCTGCGCTCATGATGGTCGGCACGGGAGTTTTGACTGGGATCGTGCCCGGTTCGTCGATTTGACCAATGCGTTCGGATCGGACACGATCGTGTGGCCGACCGAACAGGAGTTCCGTCTGATCGTCCAACATGCGGAGCAGTCGGAAGGCGGCTATTATTACGCCTCGAATCGCATCGAGATGCCCGAACACGGCGGGACGCACATCGATGCTCCCGTTCATTTTTCACGGGGCGGGCAGACAGTCGATCAGATTCCGTTGGACGGGTTGATCGGCCTGGCTGTTCGCGTCGACGTCAAGTCCCGTTGCGAGGAGGATCGGGATTATCGCGTGACGGTTCAGGACCTCGAACGGTGGGAGGCCGAGCATGGGCGAATTCCAGATCGAGCCATCGTGTTGTTGGAAACGGGCTATGGGCGGTACTGGCCTTCGCGGGAGCGGTATCTGGGGACAGCGCAGCGAGGATCAGACGGCGTGCGAGCGCTGCGGTTTCCCGGCCTGCACCCGGACGCGGCCGCCTGGCTGATCCGCGAGCGGCGGGTCAAGGCCGTCGGCATCGATACGGCATCGATCGACCATGGTCGATCGACCACGTTCGACACACACGTAACCCTTCTTGAGCATCAGGTGCCGGTCTTTGAAAACCTTGCCGAGTTACATCAATTGCCGGATCGCGACTTCGTGGTGATCGCCCTGCCCATGAAAATTGCGGGAGGAACCGGCGGACCCCTGCGCATCATCGCGGTTATTACTCGATAAATAACGGATGCCTCCTCTTCGGCCGGTTTTAGGCCATCTCGATGTCTTCTGCCGAGCCTTTCACGATTGGCGACTGAGGAAACGTGAAATAGCCTGCTCAGGCAAGGAGTTGCGCCATGCTCGTTGACGATGTGCCAACGGATGATACACTGAGAACCGGCACGACGTCGTCGGGTGACCGTTCGCGCTTCCGTTTGTGGAGAGACAGGCGAACGTGAGGGGTGACAAGCGATCATTGTCCGAGAGTAATCTCACGATAACGAGAGCATGATCCATATTCTTTTGGCAGCCGGGCTGACCGTGGGAGCTGTTTTCGTGTATTGGTGTTACGACCTGTTCTGCCGATTTGAGGACGACCCCCCGATGCATCCCGAACATTCCTTTGGTCCGTTGCATGCGGATGGGGCGACCACAAGCGCGACGCTTTCCGAGAGGGAGCGGCCTCTCCTTCGAGATAGCCGAAGCGGGAGCAGGATTCGATCCAAGGCTGACAATCCCCTCCTGAGGGAACAACCGGAGGATCTCCGTCGAGCAGCCTAATCACCTTGTGCGCGCTCTTTTTATCCTGGAAAAGGCTGACTAGGACGCGACGGCCTGTTTGGTTTCGTCCAAGTGCTTTTGGAGATACGTCATGAAGGGAGTGCCGCCGGTCCCTACCGAGGTGGGATTGCTTGCGTGGGTTTGGTGTTGACGATGGATGTACTCATCGGCGTAACCGATGTGGATTGTCCGGAACTGGGCTAAAAGGTCGACGCAATCACAGTAGGCGGACCACAGTTCGGGATGACGCCGCTTGCGATCGCGAACATAGCCCGACAGCAGGGGGCGTCCCCGATCGTCGGTTCGACTTTCCAATGTCTCAAGGAAAGCACGGTGGCGCGGCGGCATGTAGTCCCGCATCTCCTGGAGATAGACTGTCAAGGGGTCGGGGGCGTGACGGATACCGAGTCCCGCGTCCAGGCAGGGGACGATGGTGCTTTGGGCGCCGGTCTCTCCGCGAAACTGCCGCGGCTGCCCCCCGTAGGCTTCGACCTCGTCATAGACGAGGCCGAAGGGCAACGACGGGTTGTTTTTCCACCCGTGGATGTAGGGCCTGACCCGCGTGTAATACACGTAGGGATCGCAGCGTTCTTTCATCCGAAGCAAAGTGTCCCGCATGGCGATTTGTGCGGCGGCCAAGGCTCGCAGGCCGGACCAAACTTCCTCGTCGTTTGCCTGCGAGGCGGCGTTGATTGCTCTCACTAAACCGTCGAGACCGGGGCCCGCTTGCCGTTCGATCTGAATGTGGACCACGACGAACCACTCTTCATCGATCCCGCCGAGGAAGTTCTGGAGCAAGACGATATTGTCGAGCTGAATGGGTTTCGACTTGTCCAACCGGCGCCAGTTATCCAGTGCATAAGAGGCGTAGGACAGGACGGGGGGACGGCCGACTCGTTTGGCGATCTCATGCCAGGGGCCGGAAAGTTGGGCGGGAATTTTGTCGGCCGGATGATCGGGCGTTTCCCACACGTAGGCGTGACCGGCGAAAGAAAGAATCCGCATCGCGGCTCGATGTTCGGCGTCGCCCCAACCGGCCGGAACAGGGGGGAGCAACGACGCATGTTCGTCAATGAACCGGCGAACATGGCGAGCGCTCAGCAATTTCGGCAATTCTCGGCCAAGGAAATTCAGCGTGGCGCACTCAGGGACCGTTTCCTGAGGATCGGGCGGCAGGAATCCCCTTTCCAGAGAAAGGTCAAAATCCGCGAGCGTTAACGGGCGATGGGTATTGGTTGCCATATTGCCCTTGGAGCTTTACTCTACCATTCCGTGGCGAGATTGCAATAAGCTCGGTGGCACGGTTTACAATTGATACAGAAGGATAAAGAGGACAGCCGGTCATCGGCGACGTCCGTTTTAGCCGGGGCGCAGGGCGCGCACCTGTCTTAATCTTGAATATCAATGGACCGGTTGAGGGTTATTGCTATAGTTGAGCCAGCAAGGAGGTGTCGTCGTGGCGTATTTGCAAAAGTCTCTGCTATGCACCGTGAGCGGCTTCTTTTTTCTGTTGGCCGGGTCCGTGGCCGGCGCGGAAGAAGACGGCCGAGGACATCAGGATCGTCATCTTTATCTCAAGCACAATGGAGGAACTTTTACGCATTATCTCGAGCTTCGCGCCGACGGATCCTATCGGCGGGTCGCCAAAGGCTCTCAATCCATCGAAGAGCGTGACCACGGAAAGTGGCGACAAAATAACGAACGGAAGCTGTTGCTGAGATCCGATGCCCATCTTCGGAATATCAGTTCGGGCGATTTGCTGATTTCCATGCGGCAACGCGATCGATTAAAAACTTTGCCGGATCTCAAGCAGAGGATACAAGCATTCCTGAAAGCCCATCGCTCTCAGGAGTTCCCACCCGAGGATATCGAGCGCATCAGAGAAACCAGTGTTGGTGGCGATCTTCACATCAAGGTCGCCGATATCACGGTGCTAGGCGCCAGGCGAGTGCAGCGGTCCGATCTGGAAAAACTTTTGAGCGAAATCGATCGGTTCTTGTCCAGCAGCGAGAAAAATCTTTTTACCTTGGTGCCGCTGGAGTACAAAACGGCGACCATCTACGTCGATGATGATCGCGCCGAATTGACCAAAAAGATCATTGCGGACGAATTGGCCGGAGTTCCCACCCCGACCTCGACCGCCGATCAGCATGGATATCAGGAAATTGACCAGACGCAATTTCTTAAAGAGATCAACGATTCCCAGACGGTGTCTCTCTCCTCGCAGGAAGGCGACCGTTTCAAACGCTCCGGGCAGGACTGACAAAATGACTCCGACCCTCCCCTCCCAAGCCGGGCACAGCTGCGGCCGTCGCGATGGCCGCAGCGGAAAGCACGTTCAGGGGTATGTGTGTCGTGATGAACGAAAAGGCAAACTTCAACAGTTGAAAAGCCCAATCGAACTCGGACTCGACGTTAGGTGCCCATTTCCCAAGAGGCGAGATATTGCTTCTGCTTTGTGGTCAGCGAGTCGATTGCGACGCTCATGCCGGCCAGCTTGAGCCGCGCAATTTCTTTGTCGATGTCCGCCGGCACGGGATAGACTTTCTTTTCCAGTTTTTTATAATTTTTCACGATATATTCGGCTCCCAGCGCCTGGTTGGCGAAACTCATGTCCATCACGCTCGATGGATGTCCCTCGGCCGTCGCCAAATTCACCAGTCTGCCTTCGCCCAGAAGATTGATGCGGCGGCCGTTCTTGAGCGTGAACTGCTCGACCCCGGGCCGAACGACCCTCCGTTGTTTGCTTAATTTTTCCAGCGCCGGAATATCCAATTCCACGTTGAAGTGGCCGCTGTTACAGACGATGGCGCCGTCTTTCATGCGTGCGAAGTGTTCTCCGCGAATGACCGAAATGTTGCCGGTGACGGTTATGAAGAAATCACCTACCGGAGCGGCTTGCGCCATCGGCATGACGCGGAAGCCGTCCATAACCGCTTCGAGCCCCTTCAGCGGATCGATCTCGGTGACGATGACGTCGGCTCCCATCCCTTTGGCCCGCATGGCGATGCCGCGCCCGCACCAGCCGTAGCCCGCGACGACGACGGTGGAGCCGCAGACCAGGCGGTTGGTGGCGCGGATAATGCCGTCGATGGTGGATTGACCGGTTCCATATCGATTGTCGAACATATGTTTGGTATCGGCGTCGTTGACAGAAATGACGGGAAACTTCAGGACTTTTTTGTCCGCCATGCTGCGGAGTCTGATCACGCCGGTCGTCGTTTCTTCCGTGCCTCCGATGACGTTCTTCAACAACTCTTTTCGTTTGGAATGAAGATAAGAGACGACATCAGCGCCGTCGTCCATCGTGACGTGCGGGCGATGGGCCACGGCCGATTCAATGTGGCGGTAGTACGTGGCGTTGTCTTCGCCTTTAATGGCGAAGGTCGGAATGCCTTCGTACTGCACGAGCGCCGCCGCGACGTCGTCTTGAGTGCTGAGCGGGTTGGAGGCGCAGAGTCGGACGTCGGCGCCGCCGGCCTTCAGGGTGATGGCGAGGTTGGCCGTTTCCGTCGTCACGTGAAGACACGCCGTAACCCGCACGCCCTTGAGCGGCCGTTGCTGGGCGAATCGTTTGCGGATCAGCCGCAGCACCGGCATGGTGGCCTCGGCCCACTCGATTTTCAATCGGCCTCCCTCGGCCAGCTTAATGTCTCTCACGTCATAATCCACGATACCCTCCCTCCATCATCCATAAAAACAGGTTCAGCCACGGGGATGAAGCCGGTTCACCCCCGTTCCTTAGTTCCCGGTCAAACCGGCCTTTGATTGCCCACATCGGTCCGGCACCGAGATTTGTCTGGGTCAGAGTCCTGCGTCTCTGCGCAGAGCCTTGGCTTTGTCGGTTTTTTCCCACGTGAATTCCGGTTCGTTGCGACCGAAGTGTCCATAGGCGGCGGTTTTGCGGAAGATGGGCCGGCGCAACTTCAGATGATCGATAATGCCGCGGGGAGTCAGGGGGAAATGTTTACGCACGAGCTTGTCGAGGTGGTCGACGGAAACTTTTTCAGTGTTCTTGGTGTCAACGAGGACCGAGACGGGATCGGCCACGCCGATGGCGTAGGCCAACTGCACCTCACACCTATCAGCCAGGCCGGCCGCCACGATGTTCTTGGCGATATAGCGGGCCATGTAGGAAGCGGATCGATCCACCTTTGTGGGATCTTTCCCGGAGAAGGCTCCGCCGCCGTGACTGCCATGTCCGCCGTAGGTGTCCACGATGATTTTTCGACCGGTCAGGCCGGTGTCTCCCATTGGGCCGCCCACGACGAATCGTCCGGTCGGATTGATGTGGTGTTTGACGCCGGCCGGGTCATAGAGCGATTTAGGCATGACGGGCTTGATGACGTGCTCCATGATGTCCCGCTCGATTTGTTTGTTGGTGACGTCCGGGCTGTGTTGGGTGGAAATGACGATGGTGTCGATCCGCACCGGCTTGCCGTTTTTGTACTCGACGGTCACTTGAGACTTGCCGTCCGGACGCACCCATTTGAGTTTTTCTGTTTTGCGCACTTCCGCCAGGCGTTTCGTCAGGCGATGGGCCAAGACGATCGGCATCGGCATCAACTCTTCCGTCTCGTTGGTCGCGTAGCCGAACATGAGCCCCTGGTCGCCGGCGCCGCCGGAATCGACGCCCATGGCGATGTCGTTGGACTGGTGATGGATGGAAGTCATGACTGAGCAGGTACGATAGTCGAATCCCCACGACGCATCGGTGTAGCCGACGTCCTTAATGACCTCTCTGATAATGTCGGGTATTTCCACGTAGGCTTTGGTGGTAATTTCTCCGGCGACCAAAGCGATGCCGGTCGTCAGGATGGTTTCGCAGGCGACGCGACTGTATTTATCCTTAGCGATCAAGGCGTCCAAAATGCCGTCGGATATTTGATCGGCAATTTTGTCCGGGTGGCCTTCAGTAACGGATTCCGAGGTGAACAAATAGTTGTTTCGCATAGGGTCCTCTGGATTGTGAGAGTGGTCGATGCGTTGACTCGTGTGCCGGGACGTTCGGCCTCGGTGAGGCCGAACGTCCCGCTGAAACCGAAGAGGATTCTAGAGAAGCCGGTGCCTTTTGTCCATTCTTTCTGTAGGCCGAGTCTGCGGAGAAGGCCGCCTTGCATTCCTTGACAGGTTTTGAAGGCCGTTTGTAAGATGACCCGGTTTTCGATCGTTTGGACGATCATTAATCTTAGAGGAAAAGACCTGTGCGATGGGTTCCGTCCGTCCGGCTGCTGGTCGGAGCGATGGTCGTTGTGTCGATGCAACCGGCCTTCTTGCCCGCTGCAACGGCGATGCCTTCGCTATGGGTGCAGGACGATGAGCGAAATGTCGTGCGGGTGGGGGATCAGGCGCCGGATTTTTATCTGCGTGATCTTCGTGGCGAGACCGTGCGTCTCTCCCAATTTCGAGGAAGGGTCGTTCTGCTGAATTTCTGGGCGACCTGGTGCGGGCCTTGCCGGATCGAAATGCCGGCTCTGGAGCAACTGTATCAGAGGTTCGCCCGTGAGGACTTTGAAATCCTCGCCATCTCCACGGACCCTCAAGGCGCGGCGGTGACTCGTCTTTTTCAGCGAGAAATGGGGTTGACCTTCCCGATTTTGCATGATCCTGATATGCATGTCGGGCTGACCTATGGGGCGCGGACGCTTCCCCTGAGCTTCATGGTCGATCGCCGAGGGGTGATTCGCAAGAAAATTTTCGGCGCCCGCGACTGGGATTCGCCCGAAGCCCATGACTTGATTCGGATGCTGATGAAGTCGTAGGCATGACGCAATCTCTTCCC
>JAIWOH010000002.1 GCA_020216985.1 Nitrospira sp. | reverse complement strand
GTTTTGCGGATCGGTTTGAGCCTCAGCTTGTCGAAGAGAACCGACGCCAACTGTTTGGGCGAATTGATGTTGAACTCGCCGCCCGCGAGGCCGGCGATCGTATGCATCATGCCGTCGAGTTCCCGTTCCAGTTCCTTGCTCAGCGCATGGAGCGCCTCGACATCGACCAAGAAGCCGTTCCGCTCGATCTCGACGAGCACCGGCACCAGCGGCATTTCGACGTCCTCGAACAGCGTCAGGCTGCCTTGTTCTTTCAATTGATCGAGCAGGATCGGCGTGATCTTGGCGATGACCGAGGCGCTCTCCGCCGCCTGCTCGCTCGATCCGGCTGCCGGCTCGAAGAGCGAAGCAGTCTCGGCCTGTTTCTTCTCGGGTTCGCTCAATCGGTAATTCAGCAGCTCCAGTGCCAGGGTATCGAGTTGGTGGTCGCGGCGATTGGGATGCAACAGATAGTCGGCCACCATCGTGTCGAAATAGGGAGCGGCCAGCGTGATGCCGATGCGGTGAAAGGCGAGCAGGGCGGCCTTCAGGTCGTGGGTGGCCTTGGTTCTGGTCGGCTCGTGAAGAAGCGCCGTGATGGGTCTCATGTATTCGTGCACGTCGAGCGGGATGTACGCCGTGTGGTCGCCGGTGGAGAGCGCGATTCCTTGCACGTCGGCCTGCCAGGCCGATCCGCCCGCCAGCAGACAGTGGACGGCCAGCGGTGCCCCGACGGGCAAAGACTCCACGAAGGCCCGCGCCGCCCGTTCGCTTTCAATTAGCGCGGTGGCGGTGCGCTTCGTTCCGGCCGGCTCGTTCGATGCCTGGACCGACTTGAGCAGCGAGGTGAATTCCAATTCGCGAAGCAGCTCGTTCAGTCGGTTTATATGAGGCGGTTTCACCCGGAGTGCGGCCTGGTCGAAGTCGATGGGGCAGTCGGTTTTGATCGTGGCAAGGCTTCGACTGAGTCGCGCCTGCTCGGCCTGCTCGATGAGCAGGGTTTTCGTCCGTGCCGGTGTGACTTCGTCGATTCGACTCAACAATTCGTCGATGGTGCCGAATTGCGCGATCAGCTTCATGGCGGTTTTTTCGCCGATACCCTTCACGCCGGGGATGTTGTCCGTGGCGTCGCCCATCAGTCCCATGATCTCGACGACGCGCGCCGGCTCGACGCCGAATCGCTCGATGCACTCCGTCTCGCCGAACCATTTGTCCTTGACGGGATCGTAGATGCGGACGTGCGGGGAAAGGAGCTGGAACATGTCCTTGTCGCCGGTGACGATGACGACGTCATAGCCGGCTTGTTCGGCCTTCCGCGCGAGCGTGCCGATCAAGTCGTCGGCCTCGTAGCCCGGTTGCCGCAGGACCGGGATGGCGAGGGCCTCGACCACGCGGTGGATGTACGGAATCTGCGCCTGCATCGCGTCGGGCATGGGAGGGCGTTGGGCCTTGTACTCCTTGAATTCTTCGTGCCGGAGCGTCGGCCCCTTTTCATCGAATGCCACGGCGACGTCGTCGGGGTGCCGCTCGCGCAGGATCTTGAGCAGCATCGTCGTGAAACCGTAGATCGCGTTGGTTTGAAGGCCCTTGGAGTTGTTCAAGGGCGGCAGCGCGAAGAATGCGCGGTAGATGTAGGCGCTGCCGTCGATCAGATACAGCGTGGGACGTGTGTCGGTGGGCGGCGTCATGAGATCACGAGATCACGGGTCCGGCGCGACGACCAACGGCGGCTTGCCGAACCTCTCGCGCATGGCATTGATGGTGTTGAGGACGGTCGGCCGTCCGATCAAGAGGGCTTCGAGTTTGCGTTTGCCGGGGAAATCCAACATGGAAATGCCGATCAACATGGTCAAAATGCCTTGCCCGGGCAAAAACAGCATGAGAAAACCCACGAAGCAAAAGACGGCGCCGATCGTGTTCTTGACCACGTGGCCGAGTATTCGGAGGACCGGATGATGATCTTTCATCCATGTTCGGGGAACGCGGACGTCGAAATAATCGGCCGGCAGGCGGACGAGGATGAAGGGGATTGCGATAAGTGACCCGACGAAAAACACGATGGAAAAAATCGTCAGCAGCACCAATGTCTCGGTCGATACATACTGTTCAACTGTGGCGAGCAGGCGATCCATTGCGCGGGCATCCTAGCATGACCTCGGACCCCCCTCAAGGCGACGGCAAGGCAAGGGCAAGGCAAGGGATAGACGATCCGCTGTTTACGCCGTCTTGATCGGAGACTATAATGCCCGACACGGAGTTCGACCATGCGAAGTCTTCTGCGTGGCTCGGTGCTCGGCGGGGTCATCGTCCTGTGCCTTACGCTGCTGCCGGGCGTCGGCCGAGCGCAACGGGAACCGGCGTCGGGCGACAATCTGCACATCGAGATCACCAAGAAAGGGATCGGCAAACAGGTGGTCATCACGCAGGGAACGAAAGAATGGTTTTTGCTGATCGACGTGACGCCGGAACACTCCGTCGTGATTCGGCAGGAAAAGGACCGCGATCACTATTTGGTGGATGAAACCGAAACCCACGATCGCCCGATGACCGAGGGCGAAGTGGAGGCCGCCGTCGAAGATTACATCAACAGCGTCAAGGTGCGACTCAACCAGCAGTAAGCCATGGCACAGTCTCCCCGATTCGTCATCTTCGCCCACAACGCCACGTACGACAAGCTGCATCAGACGGCCACCCTCGGCCTGACGGCCGCCGCCATGGGCAAGGACGTGATCGTCGTCCTGCTGTTTTGGACGATCAAAAAATTGGCCGAGGGCAAGATGGACCAATTGGACTTTCCTCCGGAATATGGGGCGTCCGCCGACGAAGTGGCCAGGCTGCTGAAAGAGAAAAAGGTCCCCGCCATTTCCGAGATGTTTCAAGACGCCAAGCGCGTCGGCAAATTTCGATTGATCGCCTGCAGCGCCGGCTTGGAATACATGGGCGTGGACAGTCGGGCGGTCGAACGACAGGTCGATGAAGTTCTCGGTCTGCCCGCCATCCTCAAGTTGACCGAGGACGCGGAAACCAAGCTGTTCATCTGAACTCGGTTTCCCCGGTGGGACCCCCTCGCCGTGAGGTCCTATCCGCTCCATCGTGCGATCATCCTAAAGCCTAGCGACTTTTGGTCACGCCCACGCGGTTGCAGTAGGGGACGAGTTTGCACCGGCTGCACAGAGGAGAGACCGGCAGACAGAGATTCTGGCCGTAGGGGACGAGCAGGTCGTTGTAGGTGATCCAATAACGCCGTGGAAGGACGCGCCGGAGGGCCTGTTCGCTTTCTTCCGGTGTCTTGGTTTTGATATAGCCCCAGCGGTTGCTGATGCGATGGACGTGGATGTCGACGCAAATGCCGGGCTTGCCGTAGCCCACCGTCACCACCAGGTTGGCCGTCTTTCGTCCGACTCCCGGCAAGGTGAGGAGTTCGTCGAGGGAATCAGGCACCTGTCCTTCATATTTGGTGAGGAGCAAGCGGCAGATCCGATGAATCGATTTGGCCTTGGTGCGGTAGAAGCCGACCGGGTAGATGGCTCGTTCGATGGTTTTAAGAGACAGCTTGAGCATGGCCGCCGGCGTGCGGGCCACGGCGAAAAGTCGATCGCCGGCCTCTTGAGTCGTTTTGTCCTTGGTTCGCAGGCTCAGCAGGCAAGAGATGAGGATGAGAAAGGGATCGCGATTCGATTCCCGAGCGACGACGCCGACGACCGGCTCCCGCCACCGGCGAACCTCACGCCGTACGATCCGAATCGCCGCGTGAATCTCATCCTGGCGCATGGAGTATCGACATATGAAACGAGAACGACGGTGGGATGATCAAAAAGAAAAGGCAAGCAGAGAGCGGTCGTCTTAGTCCGGCTTCCGTTTCGCCAACCATTTTTGGCGGCGCCGTTGGGCTTCACGTTGCTTGGCTTTCCGCCGAACACTGGGTTTCTCGTAAAAGCGGCGGCGCTTCAGTTCGCGAAACAGTCCTTCTCCCGCTAATTTCTTTTTGGCGACTTTGAGCGCCTTTTCGACATTGTTATTGAAGACTTTAATTTCCATCTGTTTTTATCGTCCCTCTCGTACGTGATCGCGCCGTGTGAATCCCTTATCAACCAGGGGGCGGAGTGTAACACAGCATCTTGAGTTCCTCAAGGTTTTGTTCGGCCCTCGCGATTCGACTCGCTTGAGATTCTCTAATGCTTTGATTGCGTTGATGATTTACGTTTTCTCTTGCAGTCGCAATGGCTGAGTCGGCCGCCGCGACGGCCGTGTGGATGCCGACGGTCAGGTCCGAACGAACGAGCGGTTTGGCCGATCGGCCGATCTCGTGCAGCGACCGGCCGACTTGGCAGGACAGTTCGGCGATTTCGAGCGGGATCTCGGTCGCGAGATGGAGAGCGTCGGAAACGGCTTGTGGCCGGTTCGGATCGTGTTTGGGAATGTTGCAGACCTCCATCAGCTTGCCGTAGGCGTCGGCATCCGATTGGACAAGCCGGTGAAGCCGTTGTTGCAAGTGTGTCAGATCATGTTCCTTGTCCCGATGTCCGCCGAGACGCGCTCCCATCACGCCCAACGAGGCCGCCAACGCCCCGACGTAGGCCGCGACGCTTCCTCCCCCCGGTGTCGGTCTGGGAGCGGCAATCGCGTCAAGAAAGCCGCGCAGGGTCTGGTCCTGTTGCTGCGCGTCCGCCGCTGCAAGGGCGGTTTCGAGAATGTGGGACTCATCAAATCCCTGAAGCCGCAGGGCGGCGACCATCGTCTGGGTCACCGCCGCCCGGGGGACGAGGCCGATGATTTCACTTCCAGCAATCAGGACGCCGCGTTTGGCGGCTTCGGCTTCCACGGCGCGGAACGCCCGATCGAGCGACGTGATGTGATGGTCGGTCAGGTTCATGGCCACTTGCATCAGGCCTCGGCTTGTCAGCGGGACACCGATGGCCTTCAGGCCGGGGAGGCCGCCGTTGGATGCCCTGATGGATCGGGCGATGTCTTTCGCGATGGAGAGATCGTCGGTTGCGAGATCGACGTTGAAGGCAATGAGGGGGTTGCGCGCGCCGATGACGATGGCCCCTGCCGTTTCGTGCAGGCGGGGTGGGCCGAAATCGGGCGACCAGGCCGAGTCCTGTTCCATCCTTGAAGCCAATCCCTTCAACCCTCCCTTGCGAATCGCTTCCAGCCTGCGCCGAGCTTCGGTTGATGCCGCCTCTTCATAGAGAAAGACGGGAATCTTCAGGCGCGTTCCCACTTCTTGTCCGATCATGCGAGCCAATCGCACACAGTCGTCCATATCAACGTCTCGAAGGGGCACGAACGGCACCACGTCCGTTGCGCCGATGCGGGGGTGCACCCCCTCGTGCCGGCGAAGGTCGATGAGTTCCGTCGCCTTGACGATGACGCGCCATGCGGCCTCGCCGACGGCGTCGGGAGGCCCGGCGAATGTCAAGACCGATCGGTGGTGGTCGGGGTCCATGGTCCGGTGCAGAAGCCGCACGGCCGGCACGGAGATGATTGTGGCGACGAGAGCCCGGACGACGGCCTCGTCTCGGCCTTCGCTGAAGTTGGGAACACATTCGATCAGCGGCGGCATCGTGCCTCGGTAAAAAGAGAAAGCCGGAAGAAGGGAACGTTTCTTCCGACTCCATGACGAGGAATGGGATCGGGCGGTATCGTATAGGCTTGTAGCGTACCTACTTCGTCTTTTTGACGAACGCTTTGTAAATACGGCCGGAGGCACCCTGAGCTTCTTCCAGGCCGACCATCTCATGGCCCGTAGTCTCGCACCAAGCCGGCATGTCTTTCTTGATGCCTTCGTCGTCGGATATGACTTCGAGTACTTGGCCCACGGTCAGTTCCTTGATCTTTTTCGACGTGAGAATGATCGGCATTGGGCAGAAATACCCTAAGGTGTCCAGT
Source organism: Nitrospira sp. (assembly GCA_020216985.1). Classification (GTDB taxonomy): domain Bacteria; phylum Nitrospirota; class Nitrospiria; order Nitrospirales; family Nitrospiraceae; genus Nitrospira_D. Next base: position 4,129 of record JAIWOH010000002.1, on the reverse strand, counting down.
TTTACATCCGCTTGCATCGATGATGACTCCATGCTGGTTTGTGGTTACAGCGAGAACGTATAAGACCGCGACGAACGTCCCGGCCTTGTCGTTCGCCGTAACCAGCCGGAATGAATCAGGTTGACTTAGATAAAGAGGTTCACGCTGCTCTGTTTGGCCTCGGCCAAGTAGGTGGTCACCCCGGCGAATTGATCGACCCCCTCGATCAGCGTGTCCTTGGTGATCCCCATCAGGCCCATGGTGGTCGTGCAAGCAATGAACCGAACGCCCAAGTCCAAGGCGGTCCGCATCAGCTCCGGGACGCCCGGCATCCGGTTTTGTTTCATGACCTTTTGCATCATCTTGGTCCCCAAGCCGCCGAAATGAAAGCGCGACAACGGCAACGTTTCCGCGCCTCCCTTGTTGAGGGCGCCGAACATCCGGCGCAGCCAATCCTTGGCCGAGCTGGCGGCGCCTTTTCGGCGAATCGCGTTTAATCCCCAAAACGTGAAGAAGATGGTGACCTGCATTCCCATTGCGGCCGCCCCCGTGGCGATGATAAAAGCCGCCATGGCCCGGTCAAGATCACCGCTTAACAATACGATCGTCACTCGCTCAGGCTTGGTCGCTTCAAGCTGAGCCAACATCGTCGCCGGCTCTATGTGCGTGGCATGCATGGTCACACCTCGTTACCCGTTCGGAATTTTCAGACGGCAAAAAAGAATAGTATGGGGTCCGTGAGAGTGTCAAGGAAGGCTTCGACGCCGTCCGGATGACGGTGCGGCTTGACCTGGCCCGAGCCGGTCGTTATAGTCACAACCGATCGGATGCCGGCCCTCTTCACCCCTTGCGTTCCTCGTGAATGAGCACGCACCTCGTACCTGAAATCGTAGCCACCAAGAGCGCTCCGCTGCTGGGATTTTGGTACCCGGCCGTGCCCGGCGACACCCTGTCCCGCGGGGTGATGAAAGGGCTCCAGATGGCCGGCTTTCCGATCTTGCTTTGCCGAGATCGGGAAGGGAAGCTGGCCGCCATGCGGGATCTTTGTCCCCATCGGGGCATGCCGCTTTCCTTCGGGCACTTCGACGGCGAGCGGGTGGAATGCCCGTACCACGGTTGGCAGTTCGATATGAGAGGCCGCTGTTGTCGCATTCCCGCCTTGCCGGAAGGCACACCGTTGCAGACCGAGAAGGTAGGCATCGCCTCCTATCCTGTCGAAGAGGCCGATGGGATGATTTGGATTTATCTTCCCGATGAACGGGGAACCGCGATCCCGTTGCCGCCTGTGCCTCGCATGCCGCTGCCCGCTGAGCCGAAACAATCGTTCCATGTTTCGCTCACCTATACTTGCACGCCGGACGACGGCGTGATCGGGCTCATTGATCCGGTGCACGGGCCGTATGTCCATTCGTGGTGGCGCAGCCACGAACGCATGCAGGAAAAGACGAAGATCTACGAGCCGATTCCGAACGGATTTCGGATGACCGCTCACCGGCCGGCCAAAAACAGCGGGCCGTTCCATTGGCTGGAGCGGATCTACGGAGGGCCGTTGACCACGACCATCGATTTCTTGTTGCCGAATCAACGGGTCGAGCTGATGCAATGCGGACGGGCGTGGCTGGCCAATCGCTTGATGGCCACGCCCGTGTCCGAGATGGAATGTCGCATCGATTTCTCCGCCTATTGGTGCGGACTGCATTGGATTCCGTTCAGCAAGTGGTTCTTTCGCGCCTTGGCGAAACAATTTCTCGGTCAGGATGAGCGCGCCATGAAGCACCTGGCCGTGGGGCTCCGGCATAAACCCTCCTCGATGTTCGTCGGCGACGCCGACATGCCGGCCAAGTGGTACTACAAGCTCAAGGCGGCTCATCTTGCGTCGATTCAGACCGGACAACCGATGGACCATCCTCTCAAGGAACGAGTGACGCTTCGATGGAGAAGCTGATCGGTCCGTTCCGCTCCCGCTAGTCCGTCAACCGGCTCCGTCTTGGAACAAGAGGAGCGCCATCGCGCGACGGATCTGTTCGCGCGTGCCCAGCAACACCACGATGTCACCGGCGAGCAGCTTGGTTTTGACGGACGGGTTGGATTCCGTGACGCCGTTTCTTGTCAGGGCGACGATGGAGACGCCGGTGCGTTGCCACAAGGCCAGTTGATCGATGGTTTTGCCGGAGGCCGGGGAATCCTCCTCAATCCGGCAGGTTTCCACGTCCACGTCGCTGAATGTGCCTCTGCGGAGGTGATGGGCCAGTTCAGGCAGCTCGCTCCGACGCAGGAGGGCGTACCCTTCCCGGCGGACCTGTTCGGCTTTCTGCATCACGAAGTCCGGCGGCATGTTGTACGTTCGGAGGACCAGCGTGAAGATCTCGATCGACGTTTCAAACTCTTCGGGCACGACGTCGTCCGCTCCAATCTGGTGCAGTTCTTCCAGTTCGCGCAGGTAGCGCGTCCGAACGACGATGTGAATTTTGGGATTGAGGGTTCGGGCGATCTGGACGATCCGACGGGCCGTGAACGGATCGGGAATCGCGACGACGAGCACTCGTGCGGCCTCGATCTTGACGTGCCGGAGAATGTTGGGATTCGTGGCGTCGCCATAGTACAGCGGCACACCGAGTTTGGCTTCCCGGCGCACGATGTCTCCGTCCAAATCCAGGACGACATGGGGGATCTCGGTTTCGCTCAGCACGCGGGCCAGATTTCTGCCGTTCAACCCGTATCCCACGATGACGACGTGGTCACGAATCCGTAAATGCCGGCCTTCCGTTTCCAGCACGTGGGCGGTCGTATGGCCGGGCAGCCACCGGTGGAGTCGCTGGACGGCTTCGACATGCCGAGCCAGATGAGGGGAGGCCTGCATCAAAAACGGTGTAATGATCATGGAGCAGACGGACACCGCCAGAAAAATCTGATAAGGCGTGCCGGACAGCAGGCCGTGTTCTTGGCCGACTTGCGCCAGGATGAAACTGAATTCTCCCACTTGGGCCAACGCAATGCCGCTCATGATGGCCGCTCTGGGAGGCATGGAGGCGGCCAGCACCGCGCCGGTGCCGGAAACAAACTTCACCAGCAGCACCACGAGCAGCAAACCCGTGACGATGCCGGGATAGTGGAGCAGGATGCGCCAGTCCATCAGAATGCCGATGGATACGAAAAACAGACTGTTGAAACTGTCCCGAAACGGGAGCACTTCAGCCGTGGCCTGATGACTGTACTCCGATTCGGAAATCACCAGTCCCGCGATAAACGCTCCCAGTGCCAGCGACAGCCCGCTCAGCGACGTGAGCCAGGCGATTCCGAGGCACATCACGATGATCGTCAAGAGAAACAACTCGCGGCTGCGGCTGCGGACGATGTGCTCCAGTATCTTCGGGACCACGTACCAGGCGGCCGCCACGATGAGGGCGACGACGATCAGCGACTTGCTCAACGTCCAAAAAATGGAAGTGAGCGCGTCACCGCTTGGGCTGGCCAGAATCGGCACCAGCAGGATCATGGGCACGACGGCCAAGTCCTGAAACACAAGAATGCCGATCGTCGCGCGACCATGGACGGAATCGCTCTCGCCGCTCGCCGAGAGGGCGTTCAGGACGATGGCCGTGCTGCTGAGCGACAGCAGAAATCCCCAAAAGATCGCTTGGGACCAGGGCAATCCCGCAAAGATTCCTCCGACCCAGACCAACGCGATGACCCCGCCGACTTGAATCGGCGCGGCGACCAAGAGCAATTTCCGAAGGGAGGCCATTTGGACCAGCGAGAACTCGATGCCGATGGTGAACAGCAGAAGCACGATCCCGATTTCGGCCAGAATTTGCACGGTCTCGATATCGGCAATCAGGTTGAGGCCGTGCGGGCCGATGACGGCGCCGGCGACCAGAAACCCGGCGATGGACGGCAACCGAAACTGGTGAAAGAGAAACACCACCGCGATGGAGACGGTGAAAATAATCAGCAGGTTGTCGAGTACGCTATGGTCGGTCATGGAGATGGAGAGACACGCTTGATCGCAGGTCGTTGCGGCCGCTCCCTTCAGTCAATGCGCGAGGGGCCGCCCCGCTTTCTATCATGAAAGTCGGACGGAGGATAGTCCACCGCCGTGCAGTGAACAAGACAATGCGGATGGCCCGGCCTTGCGACCGGTTTCGTCACG
>JAIWOH010000001.1 GCA_020216985.1 Nitrospira sp. | reverse complement strand
GCCGGGGGAAAGTCCGCATGTTCGCCGCTGCGTGGGAAAAGATGAGCGGCCGGCCCCCTGGTCAGGGCCGTTCAAATTCGTACCGATCGACTTCAGAGAAGAGGGGGGATCCCCCCTCGAAAGCAGCATAGATTCTCATGCCTCCATTTCGTAAGGTCATAAGCAACCTGGCAGTCGGCGGCGAGGGCGTCGATCTCGCCCGGTGCACATTTTTTCGGAGGTGTCTCATGAGATTTGTTCAAACCCTGTTGTCTACGTTGGCCATGGTGACGGTATTTGCGCTTCCGGTGTCGGCCGAGCCATCGCCCGCCGCGCCCGAACCGGCGGACATGTGGGAATGTCCGATGGAGGACGGCACGTCGATCTACACTAATAAAGAACGGCCCGGTTGCCGGGAAATCTTGCTCAAACCTCTTTCAGTCGTCCCCTCCCTGGAGGACATGCCGACGATATCGCAGCCGTTCATCGGCGCGGCGCATGACGACGGGCCGTTGCCGCTTGAACGTTTTCCCGGAATGGAGGGTCGTAATCTCCCGGATTGGGCGCGCGATTGGCACGCAAGTGTTGCGCCATCGGAGTCGGCGAAGAACGAGGTTTGTTCTCTCTATTCCGAATGGCTGCACTTGGCGCAGAAGACCAGAGGAGGAGTCTTCTTTGGGTCGGATCCGTCCTATGGTGGCGATCTCTCAGGCAGAAATCAGCGTGGGGCCAGCCAGTCGTTTTACGATAATGCTCGTTGGGTCACACTCTCGCGCCTCTTCGGGGCGGGCTTTGTCCCGGTCGGGTGCCCGTAGGAAGAGTGTTGGAAAGACCGACGAGGTCAGACCCGATAGAACTCCCGATACCACTTCACGAACCGGGGAATGCCTTCCTCGATCGGAGTGGAGGGTGCGAATCCGACGTCGCGCGCGAGATCGTCGATGTCGGCGTAGGTGGCTGGGACGTCGCCGGGCTGGAGAGGCAATAATTTCTTTTCGGCTTTTTTGCCGACGGCCTGCTCCAGGATTTCGATGAAGCGCAACAGTTCGACCGGTCGGTGGTTGCCGATGTTGTACACACGGGAAGGAGCCGAACTGGTGCCGGGGTCCGGTCGATCGCCAGACCACGAGGGATCCGGCGCCGCCGGTCGGTCGAGCACGCGGATCACGCCCTCCACGATGTCGTCAATGTAAGTGAAGTCGCGCCGCATGTTGCCATAGTTGAACACCTCGATCGGCCTGCCTTCCAAAATCGCCTTGGTGAAGATAAACAGCGCCATGTCGGGCCGCCCCCAGGGCCCGTACACGGTGAAAAATCGCAGGCCGGTGCAGGGGAGTTGGTAGAGATGCGCATAGCAATGGGCCATCAGTTCGTTGGCCTTCTTGGTGGCCGCGTAGAGCGAGACAGGGTGATCGACGTTGTCGTGGACGGAGAACGGCATGTGTGTGTTGCCGCCGTACACGGAGCTGGAGGAGGCATAGACGAGATGCTCGGCGTTGACCCGCCGGCATCCTTCCAGGATGTTCATGAACCCTTCTAGGTTGCTTTCCGTGTAGGCGTGGGGGTTGATGAGAGAATAGCGGACGCCGGCCTGGGCGGCGAGGTGGATCACCCGGCGGATCGGCTCCTCGGCGAAGAGATCCCGCATGCCCTGGCGGTTCGCCAGATCCAGCTTGATGAACCGAAAATCCCGGTAGGGCGTTAATTGGGCAAGCCGCGCTTCCTTGAGGCGCACGTCGTAGTAGTCGTTGAGATTGTCGAGCCCGATGACGGCATCGCCGCGATCCAATAACCGCTTAGCCGTGTGAAAACCGATGAATCCCGCAGCCCCCGTCACTAAAATGGGAGAGTTCATTGCGCTCATGTCGAGTTCCCGCCGTTGATGGTCACTTCCTGACTGTCGTGAATGGCGGATCGCCGTGATCCAGCCGGTACAGGTTCACAGGGGCCAGTGCCGCAGCCGTTGAAACCACCTTGATCGCCCCGTCCTCGCCGGGTCGAAAAAGGTCCAACGCCTGGGCGTAATGATAGCCGCAATGGTGAGAGGAGAGAAGTTCTTTGAGGGTTTCCGGCGGTTCCCAATGGGCCGTGAGCAGGGCCGTGCGCGCCGGGTTGCGTCGGCTGAACATGAATGAGAGATGATCCGGATACCAGTCCGCTCCGCCGGTGGCGTAGGACACGAACAGCTTGGCCTTGGCGGTCCGGCACAGCTCGCTCAAGTAGGCGTTCGTGAGGTAGCCGTTTTCGCCGACGTCCAGCCACTTGCCTGGGTGGGACAAGGGCGCATGGGCGGCATGGCTCCGCAATTCAAGAAGCTGTTGTTGAGAGGCAAACACCACGTCAATCGGGCCGTACCGGGCGACCAATCGCTCGATCACGCCGTCAGTGAGGGCGGAGCGTCTGTCATTGGTGGGGCCGCTGTCGGCGTGGACCAGGACGTTGTAGCCCCGGTCGCTGATTAAATAGCAATTTCTCGCCATCTCAAGATCGCACGGATCTTCGCCGTAAAACGGGACAGATACGACGGCGCCGCCTTCGAAGGGCCAGGTTTCGCCGTGCGCCAGTTCAATGATTCGGCTGAATCCCAATTCGCGCAAGAGGGAGAGGTAGTCGTAAAACAAGGTTTTCCGGTTGCGCCGACTGGGGACGATGATCGGGATCTCTTTCGGCAGATGGAGCAGAGTGCGTGGGTCAACGTGGTCGTCGTGATCATGGGTGAGAAAGACAGCCGAAGGTTTGGGGAGCAGCGAGGGCCAGAGCGAGGGTTCCGGCGATTCGGCGAACCAAGGCAGCAGCCAGGGATCGAAGAGCAATACGTCGTCCCGCTGCCGATAGAGCAGCGCCGCATGGCCTAAATGCACGGTGTCTTGATCCCGGACGACCTCGAACCACCGTTGACGGATCGAGGTCTGCGGTGAGGCCACCACACAGTCGTGCCGATCAAGCATGTCCAGCAGGCGAACGAGAAAGGCGCCTGCTTCGCGGGGTGCGGCGGTCAGAGCCGTCTCGACCTCGGCCCTGGAGTTTGTGCCATTCAACAGACCGAGCAGATAGCCGACTGCCGGCCCGAAGGGATGTCGGTTGAATCCCAACGGAATCGCCTGCCGTTTGACGGAGTGGAACATGCGGAGACCACCATTGGTGATCGTTGACGATCGCGTGGGATCGGTTGGGAATTCCCAGCGAAACCGCCCGTCTTGAGCTCGGCCGCAGGTAATAGACCGTTGCAGAGAGGGGCGGGAATTGACGAGTTCCGCGTAGGCGTCTTCCAGCCTGCGTCGGCGAGTCGGGTCATCGAGCGGGGCTCGTTTCGAGAATACGTCACTGATCGCCGTATCGATGGAGCTGGCCAGCAGACGGTGGGCTTCCTCCAGGGCCGCCGCCACTTCCGGCGCGACGCCGCCGAGAAAGGGAAACGGGCCGGGTGGCTCGTCGCTTTCCAACTGGACCCAGCACCAGGGGACCAAGCTCACGAAATGGCTGCGGGGCGAACGAGTCGGGATGGTCATGGCCGTGAATCGTGCAGGGTGGAATGGAAGCGGCGGCTCGTTTCTTCGGTCACGTCTGTCCGCCCGTCCACCGGAGTCCGCTGATCGTCGGTTCGTACAAGGCCTGAATGACGTTGCCGTCCGGATCGGCGAAGTAGAATGAATAACTTTCATCGCGGTGTCGTTTGGGTTCTTTGACGATACGTCCGCCGAGGGACGGGATCATCGGGGCCAGTTCCCGGTACATCCGATCCACGGCTTCGGGATTCTCCAGAATGACGCCCAGATGATCGAGAAACTGCGCGCCCGGCGGCTGGAAGGCCGAAAGCTCGTCCGTAGGGATTTGATGCAGGGCCAGGTTGTCGGTCCCGGAGCTGAAATAGACATTGTCCGGGTCCGGCTCCCATACCACTCTCATCCCCAGCACTTGCTCATAGAACCGGCGTGAAAGGGGGAGGTTCGTCACGCGAAGCGCGAGATGGCGTAAGCCTCGATGGAGCGGTTGGGTCATGGAGTGTCCTGTTTCTCTCCGGTTCCGCTCCGTATAGTAGGAAGGAGCCGATGGGCTCGTCAAATGGAAATCAGATCAATTAGAGCAGTAGTAGTAGCCTAGAAGCTCCCTGCTAGGCAGGGTGTTCACGACGGACTCCGGATTTCCAGCACCGCCGCACCTTGAAACGAACCGGCCTTGAGGGCTTGCAACGCGCGGTTGGCTTCTTCGAGGGGAAAGCGCACCGTGTGGGGTTTGATCGGGATGGCGGCTGCCTCGCGAAGGAAATCTATTCCATCCTGCCTCGTGTTAGCCGTCACACTGCGGATGGCCCGCTCGCCGAATACTTCAGAGTCGTAATCGAGGGGAGGAATCGGGGACATGTGGATGCCGGCCAAGGCCAGGGTGCCGCCCCGTTCGAGCGCGCGCAGAGCCGGCGGCACAAGTTCGCCGGCCGGCGCGAAGATGATCGAGCCGTGCAAATGATCCGGCGGCATGTCGGACGCCCCCCCGACCCAGACGGCTCCCAGTTGTTTGGCCAGCTCCCGATGCTCGGCTTTGAGCGAGCTGACATAAACCTGGCAGCCCCAATGACGGGCGATCTGAATTGCGATATGGGCGGCGGCGCCGAATCCATAAAGCCCCAACCGTTGGCCCGGCTTGATCCCGCTCAGACGGAGCGCTCGGTAGCCGATGATCCCGGCGCAGAGCAACGGTGCCGCTTCGTCGTCAGAAAAGATCGGAGGAATGGGATAGGCAAACCGTGCCGGCGCCATGGCATATTCGGCATAGCCGCCATCGACTTGATAGCCGGTGAACCTCGCCGCCTCGCACAAATTTTCCCGTCCGCTCGTACAGAACTCGCATCGCTCACAAGTGCCTTGCAGCCAGGCGATACCGACGCGATCTCCTTCTCGCAGGTCTTGCGCTTCGTGACCGGCACGGACGACGGTTCCCACCGCTTGATGGCCGGGGATCAACGGAAGCTTGATGTTCGGTAGCTCGCCTTCGACGACGTGCAGATCCGTCCGGCAGACGCCGCAGACGTGGATTTTCACCAATACGTCTTTCGGTCCCGGTTCCGGCACGGCCCGTTCGACCAACGAGAGCCGGTTTCCGGAGACGTCGCCGGTGTGATTCAGCACCATCGCCTTCATGGATGAACCTTCGCGTCAGGCCGGCCGGCTAAAAGGCCGCCCCGCCGCACATCGGCGCCGGTTGAAGCGGCGGCAGCTCTCTATTTTTTCTCCTTGATGCACTCGATTTCCAGCCGGATCTGAACTTCGTCCCCGACGACCAGGCCTCCGCTGTCCAAGGCCTTGTTCCAGACCATGCCGAAATCTTTGCGGTTCAATTTGCCTTCGGCGCTGAAGCCGGCTCTCAGATTGCCCCACGGATCTTGGCTGACGCCGTTCAACGTTCCGACGAGCACGACCTCTTTCGTCACGCCGCGCAGCGTGAAGTCGCCGACGACGGAGTATTTGTCGCCTTGTTTGTCGTAGCGCTTCATTTTGTACGTCATCGTGGGATACCGCTGGACGTCGAGGAAGTCTTCGTTGCGCAGATGGGCGTCGCGTTTTTCGTGGTTCGTATTGATCGACGCGGCGTTGATGACGGCCTCGATCGCCTTGAACGTCTTGGCGTCCGCATCCATCTCGACGAACCCGCGATAGTCCAGGAATCGCCCCGTGGTCTTGGACACCATCATGTGCGCGACGCGAAATTCGATCAGCGAATGGTCCGGATCGATATTCCACCGCGCCGTTTCGGCACCGACTTCGATGGACATCCCGGTCAACAGAACCCAGACGGCACCAGCGGCAATCCATTGCGATCTAGAGAATCCGTTCATCGTTTTACCTCCAGGCAACATGTTGTGACGGATGATCCGATCCGTGCTTCTTGGTCATGAAGCAAGCTCCTGTCATGGAGAAGGGACCGGCGTCGGCGCACTGAGTCTTGGCGGTTGAGAATGGGTGATCGACTGGATGCCCCGTCCTCGCCCCGCAGACCCCATCTTCATACGGACATGCACGGTCACCGACTCCGAGCCGAGTTCGTGGGGAAAAGGGGGGAACGGCTGAGCTTGGATCACTGCGTGGATGCCGGCTTCATCGACATCTCGCGCGCCGGAGCCCTTTTCGATTTCGATCAATTGAGCTCGCCCATTGGGGTACATCCGGAATCGTACCCGCACCGTTTCATCGGTTGGGGCGGCGCGCACTCGCCGGGCAGTCCGGCTCCAACTGCGGCTTATGAGCGAGCTGATCTGATCCCAATAGACTTGATGCTGCCCGGGCGGAGGCGGCAAGAAGACGTCTTCTTCCGCCAATGATCCGTCGGCGACGGGGATGCCGACTTGCGCGGCGTCATCCCCGCCGCTCAGATCCTCCTCGCTCGGCTCATCGGTGTCGGCGGAAGCGGATGAAGAAACGGCGCCGCCGGTGGTGGTATCACAGGCATCCAACGTCACGTAGACGATGCGCGTCAGGACCCGCTCCAAGCGATTGTCCGAGTGGGCTCTGGCAAAGGTGACGCGAATTCGCGCGAAGCGGGGAGCGGCCGACAATTTTCCCGGTGGAATGGGATCGAGGACGGCGGTGCCGCGCAACTTTTTCGAAAGCGGGTCGGGCTCCAGCGGTACGACCTGCCGCTCGAAATGGAGCGAGTCGAGCACGGCCACCATCGGAACGCGCCCTTTGACTGTTCCATTCAGCATAAACGAGAGTTCCAGCGGTTTGTCGAGACGGATCTCTTCCGATCTGTCAACTCCGCCGAAATCAAAGGTCACGGCGGGGAGGAGTGAAGCGGGCGAGGAGCCTGACGCCGAGGCGAGAGCGTCCGTAGGGCCCGCGACGTCTCCGGAGAAAATTCCGAGCAGGCTTATCATGAGCGTGCCCGTCGTGATCATGCGCACCATGCTCGTCATGGATCGGAACATCGGCAAGGTCATTTTCTCCGCATCCTACTCATCCCGACAAATGTGCGCAACCCGTATCTTTCACGGGCTTTCTGGTGGAGCGATTCTAATTTGTATAGAATCACGGAGCGGAAGAGAGGACCGTGTGCTCTCATCAGGACGCAGGGGGGGAAAGTCGGGGATCTTGGGAACTACAATGAATGAAGGAGGATCGTATGCCGAGCGTGCTGGATCGGGTCTTAGAACGAGAACTCAAGGATGCCTTAGCAAGGTTTGAGCAGGCACTGCATCAAGCCGGGCTGGACGACGAGAGCGTCAAGAACCGGGTGCGGGGGGCCAAGCAATTTGTCGCGTTCCTCTACGGGCGCTATGTGGGGAACAATCCTCGAGACGAGGAATGACGTGTCGTCATCTTCTCGGTGCGCCAAGAGTAGTGGAGGGCAGGGAGCAAGGCTGGGCATCGCCAGAAAAAAATCGGCCGTATTCCGATCATCGTATTGATCTCTTGCGATAGAATGACTTCATGCGCGCCCTTGTCAAAACGGCTGCCGCTCCCGGGTTGACCGCGACGAACCGGCCGGACCCGACACCGGGTCCGCACGAGGTCATCATCAAGGTCGCTGCGACGTCGTTGTGCGGTACCGACGCTCACATCTATCGGTGGGACGAGTGGGCGCAAGGCCGCATTAAGCCGCCTCGCATCATCGGCCATGAGGTCTGTGGCCATGTGGCGGAAGTCGGCCCCGAGGTCTCGACGGTGAAAGTCGGCGACTATGTCGCCGCCGAATCGCACATCACCTGCGGCCGCTGTTTTCAATGTCGAACCGGACAAGCGCACGTCTGCAAACAGTATCAAATTTTAGGGATCGATCGGGACGGCTCCTATGCCGAATATGTTGCCTTGCCGGAGGGGGTCCTCTGGCGGACCTCCCCGGAGATTCCGCCGCAGGTTGCCTGTGTCCAAGAACCGTTGGGAAACGCCGTCGACGCCGCGCTCGCGGAAGACCTGACCGGCCATACGGTCCTGATCACGGGCTGCGGGCCGACCGGCCTGTTTGCCGCCGCCGTCGCCCGCGTGGCCGGCGCGGCCGTCATCATCGCGACCGATGTGAGCGATTACCGGCTGGGGCTCGCCAAACAAGTGGGAGTCGATCACATCGTGAACGTGAAGCATGAGCCGCCGGAAACAGTGAATGCCATCATTCGAGACCTCACGGCCGGGGAAGGGGTCGATGCGGCGTTGGAAATGTCCGGCGATCCGGCGGCCCTTCATCAGGCCTTTCGAGCCGTGAAGAACGGCGGGCGTGTGAGCCTCTTCGGCATCCCGACCGGCCAGGTCTGTTTCGATCTGCCGAACGAGATTATCTTCAAGGGCATTCGCGTCTATGGAGTGACGGGGCGGCATCTGTTTGGGACCTGGTACAGACTGGCCGGGCTTTTCAAGGCCGGTCTCAACATCAAACCGATCATCACCCATTCGTTCCCGATGGACGAATTCGAAAAAGGCTTCGACCTGATTCGATCCGGACAATGCGGTAAGGTCGTGCTCTTCCCGTGAAGCGGAGAGAATAATGACGGACCGGCCATGGCCTATCGATCCCTGAAACAAACGCTCGATCAGCGACTCGCCGACATCCGTGAGCAGGGGCTCTATAAGGCCGAGCGGCCTCTTCTTGGGCCGCAGGGCGTCGAGATTCTCGCGGATCAAGGCCCCATGCTCAACTTGTGCGCGAACAACTATCTCGGCCTGGCGAATCACCCCCACATTGTCCAAGCGGCGATGGAGGGGGTGAAAACCCATGGCTACGGCATGGCCTCGGTGCGGTTCATCTGTGGGACGCAGGACCTGCACAAACGGTTGGAGCGTGCCGTCAGTGAGCTCCTGGGCACGGAAGACACGATCCTCTACAGTTCCTGTTTCGATGCGAACGGAGGATTGTTCGAGGCGTTGCTCGATGAACGAGACGCCGTGATCAGCGATGCCTTAAACCACGCGAGCCTGATCGACGGCATCCGCCTGTGCAAGGCCAAACGGTTGCGGTATGCCCATTCGGACATGGCGGAACTGGAAGCGCGGTTACAGGAGGCTCGTGACTGCCGCTTGCGACTCATCGCGACAGACGGGGTGTTCTCCATGGACGGGGACCTCGCCAAGCTGGATCGGATTGTCGAGCTGGCCGACCGATATGATGCGGCGGTCGTGGTCGATGACAGCCATGCGACCGGCGTGCTAGGCCCCGGCGGGCGGGGCACGCCGGCCCATTTCGGTCTGGCCGATCGGATTGAAATCGTGACGAGCACACTAGGCAAGACGCTGGGAGGAGGGACCGGAGGCTTTACGTCGGGCAAGGCCGAGATCATCGAGGTACTGCGCCAGCGGTCGAGGCCCTATCTGTTTTCCAATTCCCTGCCGCCGGTCATGGTCGCCGGAGCCTTGCGGGCGCTTGAGTTGGTGCAGCATGGCGACGACTTGCGGGCCAGGCTTCATGAAAACGCCCGATATGTTCGTGCGCGGCTGACCGAACTGGGGTTCCGGCTGGTTCCCGGAGAGCATCCGATCATCCCCGTCCTGCTCGGCGAAGCGACCGTGGCGACGGCGATGGCCCAAGCCTTAATGAAGGAAGGAATCTATGTTGTGGGCTTCAGCTACCCGGTCGTGCCCCAAGGGCAGGCTCGAATTCGTGTCCAGATGTCGGCGGCCCATACGAGAGCGCAGCTCGACCGGGCTGTGGAAGCCTTCGCCACGGTCGGACGGTCGCTCGGCGTGATCGGGGAACAGGGCCAACCTCCCGCCTGACCGGTTGACGCTCTCCTGTCGGGTTCCACTTTCCTCTCCCCTATTCCATCCATGCACGCCGACCAAGCCACGTCGCGGGTGACCTGGTGGCCCTGCCTCACCAGACAAAACTTCTCGACGGTCGGAGCATGCTTGTGGAATAAGAAGCCTGGCTGGGCGGGGAGACGCGTCCTCCCAAACGAGGAAGCGTCTCCCATAAGGGGGTTGATATCAACCGGTGAAAAGGGTAGGGAAGGGCGAGCGCCTGCCTAGGGAAGGAGCCTGAGGGCGCGGGAGTGGGCTCGGCCGAGAAGGGCACGAGGGAGAAGCAAGAAAAGCGGGAGAAG
>JAIWOH010000218.1 GCA_020216985.1 Nitrospira sp. | reverse complement strand
GCGAACGGTCGATCATATCATCGTCGTCAGCGCCGATCGCGACGTCCAAATCGCCCGCCTTCAGAAAAGGGACGGCCTCTCGCGGACCGACGCCCTTCGACGCATCAAGAGCCAAATGCCCCTCGCGAAAAAACGCCGCCTGGCCGATTTCGTGCTTGATGGAACGATGAGCAAACGCGCTCTGTTCCACCGGGTGAAGATGCTCTTCCAACGTTTTCGGACGGCTGCGTAATCGATCTCTCTTATGGTAGAGTGCCGCCATGCGTCACGTGGCGATCATCGGTTCCGGACCGGCCGGGCTCACGGCCGCCATCTATACGGCCCGCGCCAATCTTTCTCCGTTGGTGATCGAAGGTTGGCAATCGGGAGGTCAACTGACGACCACCACCGAAGTGGAGAACTACCCGGGTTTCGCCCAGGGGGTCATGGGGCCGGAGCTTATGAAAGACATGCGGCGACAGGCCGAGCGGTTCGGCGCGGAGTTCATGACCGGCGATGTATCCGCCATAAACCTTCGTCGGCGCCCCTTCGAGATCACCGTTGACGGCGAACGAACGGTTTGCGCATCGACCGTGATCATCGCGACCGGCGCCTCCCCGATCCAGCTTGGATTGCCCAATGAAAAGCGCCTGACCGGCCGAGGCGTGTCCACTTGCGCGACCTGCGACGGCTTCTTTTTCCGCGGCAAGGACCTGATCGTCGTGGGAGGGGGGGACAGCGCCATGGAAGAAGCGGTCTTTCTGACGAAGTTCGCGACCACCGTTTCTATCGTCCACCGCCGGGATAAGTTGCGCGCGTCGAAGATCATGCAGGATCGGGCGATGAAGAACGAAAAGATCCGCTTTCTCTGGAATTCAGTGGTCGAAGACATTGTGGGACAGGAAACCGTGACGGGCGTCCGGCTGAGAAACGTCGTCACCGGCTCCGTCTCGGAGATCGCCTGCGCCGGAGTCTTCGTCGCCATCGGACATCGACCGAACACCGCTTTGTTCGCCGGCCAACTTGAGATGGACGAGAGAGGCTATGTGCTCACTCACGATGGAACGGCCACCAGCATCCCTGGCGTCTTCGCCGCCGGCGACGTACAAGACAGCAAGTATCGGCAAGCCGTCACGGCCGCCGGCTCCGGCTGCATGGCCGCCATCGATGCCGAACGATTTTTAGAAGCCTCGGAAAATCGTTGAGGCACGATACGGCCCTGTAACGAACGTCCCCCGCTGGATCTGAACACGGTTTTACCATGCGTTGTGCGGTTGTCCACTACCACGAGCTGGCTCTCAAGGGTCGCAATCGCGACTTCTTCGAGCGGCGGCTGGTTCGGAACGTTCATCTGGCCCTCAAAGACCTTGGAGAGATACGAGTCGAGCAGCTCCATCGTCGCATTCGCGTGTCGTTTCAACCCGGCGCAAAAGTCGATGCAATACGGGACCGGTTAACGCGCGTGTGCGGAGTGGCGAACTTTTTCATGGCTCGCGCGGTCCCGCTCGACCTGGCCGATCCTCGTCTCGACAAACTTAGCGAAGCCGTCATCGAGGAGATCCGAACACGGCCGTTCTCCACGTTTCGCATCACGGCCAAGCGGGCGGATAAACGATTGCCCGTCACGTCCATGGACGTGGAGCGGGCCGTCGGCGCGGAGGTTTGTCGGGCGCTGGGCAAATCCGTGAGCCTGAGAAATCCCGATCAGACGATCTATATTGAACTGCTTTCCAAAGAAGCCTACATCTCAACCGAGAAAATCGACGGGCCGGGCGGCATGCCGGTCGGAGTCAGCGGCAAGGTGGTTTGTCTGCTGTCGGGAGGGATCGATTCGCCGGTCGCCGCCTACCGCATGATCAAACGCGGCTGCCGCGCCGTCTTCGTTCACTTTTCAGGTCGGCCGCTGGTGAGCCGCGCTTCGGAGGAAAAGGCCCGCGATCTCGTGAAACTGCTGACCTCGTATCAATACAAGTCGCGTCTCTACGTCGTTCCCTTCGGAGAGATCCAGAGAGACATCGTGCTGAATACGCCAGCGCCGTTCCGCGTCGTGCTCTACCGCCGCATGATGCTGCGCATCGCCGAGCGCATCGCTGAGAGGGAACGATGTTGGGGGATGGTGACCGGCGACAGCCTCGGCCAAGTCGCGTCGCAGACGCCGGACAATCTCTCGGTGATAGGAGAAGCCGCGACCTTGCCGATCCTTCGGCCGTTGATCGGGATGGATAAAATCGAAATCACCGATGAGGCGAGGAAGTTGGGCACCTACGAAATTTCCATCGAGCCGGACCAGGACTGCTGTAAATTGTTCACTCCGCCTCATCCGAGTTTGAAGACTCGGCGTGACGTGCTTCAAAACGTTGAAAAGACATTGGATGTTCCCCCTCTCATCCAAAGGGGAATCGAAAAAACCGAAGTGGAAGCATTCACGTTCCCCGCCTGACGCCATCGTCGGTATTGCCACGATAGACCACGGTCCAATCGGTCCCTTCGGCCGATACGGCCCCGACCCAACCGGATTCAAGGCTTAGGAACCGAACGGATCTGACCGTCTTCGGCCCTCGCGCTGTTCCAGCGCTTTGCATCATCCATCGCGCCGTTCCATCCTCCGCCTCCGCCAAGGCAAGATGATCGCGATACAACGGGAACCTAATGCCGATGCCGTCCACCTTTGCCACTGCTTCCCGAGCCACCCACGTCATCAGAAATCGCTCGTGCATGCCTGCCGATTTCTCCCCCTCGATAAAATCCTGATCGTGCTTTGATAAAAACCGTCGAGCAAGGGTCAACACGTCCACCTCCGGTCGAACCTTTTCGAGATCGACCCCGACGTCGCGATCCCAAGCAACGGCGACGAGCGCTCTTCCATGGGAATGGGTCAGGCTGAAGCGAAGCGAGGGAGTGTCCCGCAAATACGGCTTGCCGGCGGCAGCCCTCTCGATCTTGAGATCGGCATGACGAGGGCGATACCGCTTCAGGAGTTTCCGTAAACCGGCATGCGCGGCGATAAACCATCGGCGATGGAGGTCCGACACGAACCGATCGGCCCGTGCCCGTTCTTCGTCCGATAACGTGGATCTTGCGAGCACAATCTCTTCCTCGCTGAGATCCAAAACGAATCCCCACACGTGGATTTCGGCGTGGGCGATTCTATCTAAAGAAAGTGGGGCATCGTCGTCGCTCAACCTGACTCGGTGAAATCGAAGGGGGCGATCGCCGAAGCCGGGAAGACCTTCCCATTGCAAAACGCCGTCTGGCACGGTAAGCTCCTGCCGAATTCGTCGAGTCGTCCGCCTCGCCGGTTCACAATTCACACGCGGGCCAGTTCCATTTCATCGGAGAGGTGCGAGAGTGGCCGAATCGGGCAGTCTCGAAAACTGCTGTCGGGGCAACTCGACCGTGGGTTCGAATCCCACCCTCTCCGCCACCTCCCTCGCTGGCCGGCCATTTCTCTCCATGATGGCGAGGCACAATCGCTCGGCCGGCAGGTCTTTTCTCCATTTCACTCCCTTCGCTGATCAGCCAAGCTACGACCCGTTTATCTTTTCAATCTTTTCTTGAAGTGTTCGCCGCAACTCCGCTAATGCCAACGTGTCTCTTGCACAGTATTGAAGCAATGCCGATCGAATCGCGGCCTGTTCGATCCAATCGGTCTCAATAAAAACCATGCGGTAATACTCGGCTGCGGCTTGCCCCCCCGATTGAATGGTCAAATCACCGTATCCCAAAGATGGCACCACCGCCGGCAAGACCGATTTGATGGAGTAGGACCCATTGAACCGAGGGTGGTAATAGTGCTGCTTGATGACCTCGTGCAGGTCCCAGAGGCGCTTCAAAATAGGTTGAAATGCAGAACGGAACTCCGGGAACGCCTCGACCAGTTGCCGCATCATGGCCTCTTCATAGGAAGAATACACGCAGATGCTCCCTTCCCGACCCAGCGATTCGATCAACGCCTCCGCCCACCGTTTGCGCGGCTCGGTCGGCTCGACATGGAGAAATTCCCGATGGATCAGGCGGCCCGGTTCTTCTTCGATATGGTTCGACCATTGCACGGGAATCGACTGATAGGGCCTTGTGGAGGGGAAACGGGGTACCGCCAACATGACCGTTTCGAAATCCACGTGATGAACCGGATAACGGATCGATCGCAAGGCGTCTCTCAGACCGGGAGAAATCCACTCGGCGTTTTCCTTGACCCGGCGTTGAGAGGGCGAAAGGGGCACGTCCGCCGGAATGTCGTCGATGGTCGAGACCCCCCGCTCGACCAAACGTTCGGCGATGTCTTTGGAGCCCGGCAGATAATAGATCCAGCGGTCGGGCTTGTGTTGGGTACAATGGCTCCAAAAGGGACATTCATAGGGGCTGTGGCACTGGCGGCCCGGCTCAACGGCGGGCGGGACGGGAGCGAGTAACAGGGTCTTCATCGCGGCGATCCGCTCCGGCACCTCGGTCCGCCGACTCGCCACGGCCGTTGTCACGTCTTCTATCGTGAACAACCGCCGCCAATCGACGGAGCCTCCTTCATACACGTACTCGGTGTCGATGTGCATAAGACAGACGGCCGAGAGGAGCAGCCCGGCGCCTTCCAACACCGCGCTTTGAATCGCCAGGTCGTCGAGATGGACGTCTTTGACGCGGGAGGACGATTTGACTTCGATCAACCGCCATGAACGAGGAGTCCCGTCAGGACCCGCGTCTCGTTCCAGAATGTCCGCGCGCACGAACACGCCGTCATGCTGAAACGCGCCTTCAAAAACGGCGGTGACGGATGGATCGGCCATCACGGACGCCGTGTGGGCCAGGGCTTCGTCTCGTTGGCGATGACCTTCGTTGATCAACACTCCTCCGGGGAAAAGGCCCCGCGCGTGAATCCCGATCTCTGTTCCCATGTCCCAAACCGCTTGTGTCGCGGGATCGGGCGGAGTGGCACGCTCCGGATGATGCACCTCCAGATACAACCGCTTGTGGCACTGAAGTCCGGCCAGATACTTCGATTTCGACAATCGAGGAAGGGTCGTTGAAGAGAAACTATCTTCCGAAGATATCATCGAATGTAACCCTAGCGAACTGGAAATGGATTTGTCTAGTTCCGTCCTTCCGGTCTTCTGTTAGGATACGTCCCCATGGCCGCCAGGCAACGTATCAGACGATCCGTGCTCTCTCTCGCGCTACCCGTGACGGTCAGTACGTTGTTGCAACGGGCGGAGGGAATCGTCGCGGTCTTCTTGGTCGGAGGGCTCGGTGCGGGGTCGATCGCCGCGGTCGGCTTGGGGCAACTTCTTCTCTTTATCGCCACCACCCTGTTGTCCGGTCTGTCGGTCGGCGCCAACGTGCTGGTGGCGCAACTCTGGGGGGCCAGGCGTCTCAAAGACGCCGGTGAAGCGGCCGTCCATCTCGTCTGCTGCTCGATCATCGCGTCCGTCTTGCTGGCCTTGATCGGAGTGAGCGTCAATCGGTCGGCCATGGCCGCCTTGGGCGCGCAGCCCGACATCATCGCCCAGGCCGTCCCCTATTCGACCATCATTTTTCTTGTCGCTCCCTTCACAATCCTGCTTCAAGTTCTCTCATCCATCCTCCAAGGGACGGGCGACACCAAAACGCCGATGTACGCCCTCATCGGCGTCAATCTGCTGCACATCCTCCTCGCCTATCCCTTGATTTACGGAGAATGGGGTGCGCCGGTCTGGGGCCTCGAAGGCGCAGCCTGGGCGGTCGGCCTGGCGGAATCGACCGGAGTCATTTATTTGCTCTGGCGCTGCAGAACATTGTTCGAAAAATCCGACGCCGTCCGGCTCGATCTAGTCCAATCCGCTTGGCGGATCGGCGCCCCTGTCTCGGGCGAGCGCGTCTTGCAGCAAGCCGGGGTGATGTTTTACACGAAGATCGTCATCCTGTACGGCACCGTCTCGTATGCCGCTCATCAGGTCGGACTGTCCATCGAGTCGTTCTCGTTTCTGCCCGGCTACGGCTTTGCCATTGCGGCCGCCACCATGGTGGGGCACAGCATCGGAGCCGGCAAGTACGTCCGCGCCAAGCTCGAAAACTGGGAGGCCAATCGCCTGGCCGCCGCCGGGATGGCGGCGATGGGCGCCGTGTTTTTCTTGTTTCCTTATGTGCTGATGCGAGCGTTCACGCAGGATGAAGCCGTGGTGGAGCTCGGCACGCAGTTTCTGCGGATTGTGGCTGTTCTGCAGATTCCCCTTGCCTTGACGATGGTCCTGGCCGGTTCTCTCCGCGGAGCCGGCGATACCCGTTTCATCCTGTGGGCCACCACCGCCGGTATGTGGGGAGTCCGGGTTCCCCTGGCTTTTATTTTCGGAATCTGGCTGAAACTCGGGGTCGTCTATGTCTGGACCGCGATGATTGCGGATTGGTCGGTTCGAATGGTCTTGTTGTTGTGGCGCTATCAATCTGAGCGGTGGCGGGCCATTCAGCTCTTGCGGTGATCGGACCAGGCATAGGCCGCGCCGAAACATGCTCCCGCCACCGCGGCCCGTATAAATAAATCATCGGCCCGATCGGCAATGGCCCACCACACCATTGCGGCGAGCACACCGGCCACCGTGCCCAAGAGAATCTTCCCACCGGCCAGGTTCAGCCAATCCGTCAACAAGACGCGGGAGGCCATATAGATCACACCGGCCGCCATGGCGGCCCATAAATAAGCAAGGCCGTAATCGAAAAACCACACTTGGATGGCGCCGACGATCGCGCCGATGATGAAGCCGGTAATCGCCCGCGCAAGGAGCGGAATGGAGATGGTACGGGGTTCCGCTGTCTGCTCTTCTCCGCTCATGCGAGGATTCTTACCTTTTTATCTCTCCAAATAGCAAGCGGGCCATGCGTTGTCCGTTTGCCACGGCCGGTCGCCGGTGACAGGCACCGTTCACCGGCTTCTGAGTTGAAAAGTTAGTACAACCACACCCGTCCGCCGGAGCGGAGCACGACGCCGGATTGTGGCGTGACCTGCTCTCTGCCGAACAACCGGCGGCACTCAGGCCGCATGAGATAGAGTCTCGCAGCTTCGATCATCGATCCCCGATCCCCTTGCGCATCCAGCGTAACCCCCAAAATTTCCCGCCAGGCCGAACGCCAGAGCCATGGTCGAATGTGGATGGGGTCGAACCCATACCAAGCCGGGTTCAACGGAAAGAATTCCACGCCATACTTCGCAGCCAACAAGGCCAGTCCCCCGTTGACCTGCTCCGCCCGATCGAGAACTTGCGCCAGCGAGAGCCGACAAGACGGCACCAAGACCGTGCGAAAGGCCAAAAACTTGAGATTCGTCAGGCGGCGGATTGAGGCGAGCGGGAGCCCGGTCAGTACGATATCCCGTGTGGTGCGACCGAGGCGAACCAGTACTTCTTCGACCCATCCCACTATGCGTTCGACGGGGAACCCGTACAGAATATCGTTGCCGACGTCGGTGACCAGCCCTCTGGTGATCTTCCTGGGTTGTCGTTCCAATTCGTGCCACAGGCCGGATTTGAGAATGCCGGGCAAGGTGCGAACGAGAAACCGGCTCGGGGCTCCGTATGATCGTCCGTGACCGAGTGCCGCGAAGACTTCGACTTCCGGCCCCCAGACCGACCGAGCCGAGGCGACGATCGTGTGGAAGCCCCTCGTCAAATTGCTCGCGCCGAGGGCCACGATCCGCTCTATCCGGTCGGCCATCGACAACCTTGACAAAGTCAGAGCTTACACGTCGCGTGGGTGAGAGCCCTCGTCATGTTCGGTCGCCGGTCTGAATCTCCGGGGGACAAGTTGTTTGCCTCGTGTCGCGGCCAGGTCCCTTGGTGATTTCAATCCGCCCCACCCCCTTCACGTTGGCGCAGAGATCGCCCAAGCCGGGAGTGATCAGGCGAAACGGTCCGCCTTTCGACGCGGGCAACGGCGCTCCTTCCAGTTCATACACGAGGACGCCGTAATCCATAGCCTGCCGCAACGTAAGACAGGCCGAATAGGTTCCATCCGCCGAGTGAACGGTGACGTGATCCGCGTCAACGGCCAGCGCCGGAACGTCGAGCAAGCCTCTCAACCGAACGCCTCGTCCCGTTGCGCCGGGCATGACGGTCGAAACATCCACGTGATGCTCGGCCGGCAGGGCCGAAATGGCCGTGTGATCGAACGATATCGGTTGCACGACCGCGCCTTCGATGCGAACTCGTCCGGGGCCCGTCCGTTCTTTCTCCGTCAGAGTCTTGATCATCGCCGTGAGGGCTTCATTCACCGGCGTGGGAATGCCGAGTTCGCGCCCTTTTTTGACAATATAGCCGTTTAAGGCATCGATCTCGGTCCGGCGTCCCGCCGCCCAATCATCATACATGGACGTATGGATATCGCGAATTTCCTGTGTTGCCTTCACGACCCGTTCCGGCATGTCCGGGGGCAAGGGAACCTTCAACGCCGCTGCGACCGCCGCCACCTCTCCGACCACTTGCCGGATAACCCCCATCATCTCCGGATGGTCCAATGCCAGGGCGACGCGGTCGTTGATCAAGACCGTGATGGGATTGAACACACAGTTCCAGCACATTTTTTCCCATTTGGTCCGCCTGATGTCCTTGGACAAATGACAGGGAATACCAGCGGCGGCAAAAAGGTCGCGGATCGCCAACAGGCGAGGACTCTCATGTCCCATAAGTTCGCCGATAGAGACCGCTCCTCTCTTATAATGTTCGATAACGCCAGGCTCAGCGATTTTGGAGTAGATATAGGCCACTCCACCAACTATGCGATCCCGTTGAAATCGATTTAGCAGTTGATCTTCGGTGTCAATCCCATTTTGTAGGGTGAGGATCGCCGTCTTGTCGGTTACAACGGGTTCGATTTGATCCATCACCTCATGAAGGTCATAGACTTTGACTCCCAGGATGATCAAGTCCGGGACGGGAAGGTCTCTGGCATTCGAAGAGGCGTGAGGCCGAATGGTGAAGGACCCTGTTGCGCTTCGAACAGTCAGGCCCCGTTGGACGACCGCCGCCAGCGTCTTGGGCCGCAGCAAGAAAGAGACATGGGGATGGTGTTGGGCCAGACGGGCACCGAAGTACCCACCGACGGACCCTGCACCGACGACGAGGATCTGTTTCATCAAGAGACTCTGTCTGTTGCGCTGGAAGTGACGGTACTATAGCATGGAGCGCGGCGGGACGCAGCATCTCATCCGCGCATCATGAGCCTGCATCATGACCGGGAAACCATCATCGGATCTCAATCTCCTCAAGCACCGGCTCATGGAGGCACGAGCGATCGTTGTTTTGACCGGAGCCGGCATTTCCGCCGACAGCGGCGTCCCCACCTTTCGGGGGACGGATGGTCTCTGGAGGACCCATCGAGCCGAGGAACTGGCCACGCCCGAAGCGTTTGAACGGGACCCGCGCCTGGTCTGGGAATGGTACAACTGGCGGAGAGAACTCATCGCCGCCATACGTCCGAATGACGCTCACTACGCCCTGGTCGAGCTGGAAAAACGACACGAGCGGTTTTGGTTGATTACGCAGAACGTGGACGGGTTGCATCGGGAGGCCGGCTCCCGCAAGCTCTCCGAGATTCACGGTAACATCTGGATGGTCCGCTGTACTCAATGCGGGCGTGTCGAGGAGGACCGATCGGTGCCGATCAAGATTCTCCCCTCCTGCGCCGGATGCGCCGGTCTTCTAAGACCCCACATCGTCTGGTTCGGAGAATCGCTCGATCCGGCGGACATGGCCCATTGCCATGACGTCCTTCGATCCTGCGACGTGTTGTTAATCATCGGAACGTCCGGCGTGGTCTATCCGGCGGCCGGTTTTGCCGCCATCGCCAAGCAAGCGGGAGCGTTCGTGGGGGAAATCAATCCCGACGAAACGCCGCAGACCGATCTCGCCGACGTCTCGTTGCGCGGGCGGGCGAAAGACGTGGTGCCGCTGCTTCTTAACGACGGCTGAAGACGTTCCGATCGATCGAGCACGAGAGCCGTTCCTCTCACTTCCGATTCTTATAATTTCTTATAATCCCGGCCGAGCCGCTCTATCACTTCCTC
>JAIWOH010000217.1 GCA_020216985.1 Nitrospira sp. | reverse complement strand
CACTTCATCCAGGGTTCGCACGGCATAATCCCTTTGATTCCCGTGCGTACCCTCTCGATCCAACAAAACGGCGTGCAGGCCGGATCGACGGGCTCCCTCCAAGTCGTCCCGCACACTGTCGCCCACGTGCAACGCTTCTTCCGGATCAACGGCATGTTTGTTCAGCGCCAATTGAAAAATCTTGGAGGCCGGTTTCGCCGCCTGAGCCAGGCTGGAAATCGTCACTGTGTCGAACAAATCGGCGATCCCCAGTCCTCGCATGACCGAAAACAGGCGCGAGTCAAAATTCGAGATGATTCCCAATTCCAGCTCCCGCTCCTTTAATCGCGTCAGCGTCGATACCGTCTCCGGAAACAGTTCCCACGAGGCGGGATCTTCAAAGACCTCAAAGACACGGTCGAAAAAATCGTCGAACCGTTCGAACATGCCGACGCGGTAGAACACGTTGTGGACGATGTCGAACCACCACAAACGCTCGCTTTGCTTGATGTGAGCCGGTTCCGTCGTCGCAAAGACCGGCGGCGGGGTCTCGCGAAAAGCCCGACCGAACGCCTCTTTGATCGAGACAAGAGAATCGGCTTTCTGCTGAAAACCGAACTGGACGGCGTACCGGAGATAGATTTCGGCGACCGACCCGCGCACACGAAACAGCGTACCGGCGGCGTCGAAGAAAACGACTCGTATGGAAAGATCATCTCGTCTCATTCCGTCATCCGTCCGCGCATAAGCCCCGTCACCGTTTCAACGCGGCGCGTGACGTCTGCACACGAGCCAAACCGCGGTTTTCTTGACAAAGCCTATCCTCACTGTTAGCTTCGAACACAACCTGAGAACGCCCATGTCGGCTCCCATTTTCATCGTTGACAGCAGCCCCGCCGTGCGTCGGATGGTCGAGCAGATTTCGACGCCGGAGGGGTTTGAAGTCCTGGGATTTCAAGACGGCCCGGCCGCGTTGGAGGCCGCCAGACGCACCAATCCCGCGATCATTATTGCGGACTATCATCTCGATCACATGACGTTCTCGGGATTTTGTCGAGAAATCCATAAGCTGGAACACTTGTCGGAAACCAGACTGATTTCGCTAATCAATTCGGCCGATCATCCCGATGAAGGACATCTTCGGTCCTTGGGCGTGACCGCTTGCCTGAACAAACCGGTTCAAGCCGATGAACTCCTCGATGCCATCAGGACAACGCTCGAGCGGCATCATCTTGCGCAGAACGGTGCGAGTCTCAGGCGGCGAACGTGGCCGCCGACGGCCGCTTTGACCGATTCCGATCAGGCAAACGATGTGGTAACCCCCATGTTGAACGTTTCTTCCGATCGGCAAGGAGAACACGTCGTGACTCAGCATGAACCGTCGCAACCTTCCATTTCAATCACGCCGTCTCCCGCCGGTCCTCAAGACGCGATAAAAGGCTTTTTCGACCAAATTCTGCAATCCACCGTCAAAGAAATCGAGAGTCGCTTCGCCGAGATCCTGCCCCGCATGGTCGAAGAAACCCTCGCTCGTCGTGTGCAGCCCATGATCGAACGCGAAGTAGGAACAAGGCTCGGTGAGATGCTGTCGGCCGATCGGATGGCCCCGCTCATTCAACCGGTAATCTCACAAGGACTCCCCTCTCTGGTGGGAAAAGAAATGGCGCAGAGCGAACCGCTTATCCGGCAAACCGCTTCCGACACGGCCGGTCTTTTGATCAAAGAGAAGCTCGACCAATGGATCACCGACCACGCCGAAGCTGGTCTGCGCAAACAGACGTCCGATCTGCTTCGCGCGCGCATTGAGGCGATGGATCAGACGATCAAAGACGAAGTACAATCGACGGTAACCCAGCGGGTGATGTCGCAGGTCGATCACATCGTGCGGTCGATCGCTCAAGAAGCGGTCGACCGGTCGGTCCAACACGTGGTTCCTGAACTCGCCGAACAGCACATCAAGGCCGAACTCAAGCGGCTGACCGATCCCGACTGAAACGCCTCTCTTTTGCTATCCTTTCTTTCCTCGCTTTACCGCCGCGCGGCGAGTTTTGGCCAGCGCCTTCAGCCGTTTCACGTTTTTTCTGTGTTTCTTTCTCGTTTTTCGATCCTTCTCGCGTCCTCGTGCCATGCCGTCTCCCTGCGATAAAAGAATTGAACTCTCGGTGACGGCGATTGTATAGCATAGGCCGGAGAGGGTCACAAGCAGCCTGCTCCGTTTCCGGCGGCATTGATCCATGCTAAGATGCCGCCCGCTTCAAGAACCGTGGGAAGGATACCAGCCTATGACCGTGCCCCAATTAAGCAAAACGTACGATCCCAAGGCCGTCGAACCACGCTGGTCTCGGTTTTGGATCGAGAAGCGATACTTTCATCCGTCGATCGACCATCCCGGCGAGCCCTACTGCATTGTCATCCCGCCTCCGAACGTGACCGGTTCGCTCCACGTCGGCCACGCGCTGAACCATTCGCTCCAGGATATTTTGATCCGATGGCGGCGGATGCAGGGGCGCAATACCCTCTGGCTTCCGGGAACCGACCACGCCGGCATTGCCACGCAAAACGTCGTGGAAAAACGACTGCTGGCGGAAGGACTCTCGCGCGAAGCCCTCGGCCGAGACCGGTTCATCGAGCGAGTCTGGCAATGGAAAGCCGAGTCGGGCAACACGATCATCAATCAACAACGGCAGCTCGGCGAATCCTGCGACTGGGACCGGTTGCGATTTACGATGGACGAAGGACTGTCCAGAGCCGTCATCGAGGTCTTCGTCCGGCTGTACGAAGACGGGCTGATCTATCGTGGGGAACGATTGATCAATTGGTGCCCACGATGTCTCACCGCCCTGTCGGATATTGAAGTTGAACATGAAGAAGTCAAGGGAACTCTCTATCACATCAAATATCCACTGGCTGATGATCCTGCCACCACTCTGGTCGTGGCCACCACCAGGCCTGAAACGATGCTTGGCGATACGGCGGTTGCCGTCCATCCTGACGATCCTCGTTATCGCCATCTCATTGGCAAGAAGATCCGCTTGCCGCTGACTGAGCGGGAGATTCCCATTATCGGAGACTCCATTTTGGTCGATCTTGAGTTCGGAACCGGCGCCGTCAAGATCACCCCGGCCCATGATTTCAACGATTATGAGGCCGGCGAACGGCATGGGCTGCCGCGGCTTGCTCTTTTTGATCACCGAGCGTTGCTGGACCATGCTTCGATGATGAGAGCAGGCGTTGATTCCGATGTCGCCTCGACCTTGGCAACGCTGCCCGTTCAGAAAGCGCGAGTCACAATTGTCCAACTGTTGGCCGATCGTGGTCTCTTGGTGAAGCGAGACGACCACCGGATGGCCGTCGGCAAATGTTATCGCTGCAAGACCGTCGTGGAGCCCTATCTGTCACTCCAATGGTTCGTCAAGATTCAACCGCTTGCCGATCCTGCCATCAAGGTTGTTGAAGAGGGTCGTATCCGCATTATTCCGGAAGGATGGGTCAACAACTATCTCGGCTGGATGAGGAACATCAAGGATTGGTGCATCTCCCGCCAGATTTGGTGGGGCCATCAGATTCCGGCCTGGTACTGCCGTTCATGCAATGACCGTTATCTCATCGCACAGGAGGAGGCGACGACCACCATCCTGCAAGGCGCCAAACCGATCGTCGCCAAACAGGCCCCTTCTCGATGCCCCACGTGCGGCGGCTCCCGGTTCATGCGCGATCCAGACGTGCTCGACACCTGGTTTTCTTCTGCTCTCTGGCCCTTCTCGACCCTGGGATGGCCGGACCAGACGCCGGAACTGAAACGCTACTATCCCACCTCAACCTTGGTGACCGGCCTCGACATTCTGTTTTTCTGGGTCGCCCGCATGATTATGATGGGGCTCAAGTTCATGGGGGACGTGCCGTTTCGCGATGTGTACATCCATGCCTTGGTTCGCGACGCGGAAGGCCAAAAGATGAGCAAGTCCAAGGGCAACGTGATCGATCCGCTCCACGTCATGGACAAATATGGAGCGGACGCCCTGCGCTTTACCCTGGCCTCCATGGCTTCGCCGGGACGAGACGTCAAGTTGGCTGAAGAACGGATTGAAGGCTATCGCAACTTCGCCAACAAAATCTGGAACGCCGCCCGTTTTGCATTGATGTATCTCAACGGGCCTCGGACCCCTACCTCTCTGAGCGAGCGCCCGTTCCCGGATCGCTGGATCGCCAGCCGCCTGAATCGGACGATTCAGACCGTTTCGTCGGAATTGGAGGCCTATCGATTCGATCGCGCCGCCTCGGTTTTATATCAGTTCATATGGCATGAGTACTGTGATTGGTATGTGGAGCTCATCAAACCGACGTTGCAAGATGCCTCCCATCCCGACGGCCCGGCGACGCGACAAACCCTCGCCGACACGCTTGAAACGACCATGCGGCTGCTGCATCCCTTCATGCCGTTCATCACAGAGGAAATTTGGCAAACGATTCCCCACGAAGGAGACAGTATCGTCGTGCAATCCTACCCGACGGCGGATATCACGAAAATCGCGCCGGACGTTGAACAGGAGTTCGCTCTTCTTGAGCAGACGATCGGATTGGTTCGTACCGGTCGCGTCCTGTTGAATCACCCCCCGGGGCAACCGGTCTCTTTTTCCGTCGCCCACGTCGATCAGGATCTGCACCATCGACTTCGCGGCCTGCATCATCACTTGGCTCATATGAGTCGTGGGACGGTCACTGTGATACCTTCGAGCGAATGGCCGGCTGGAAAACTGTTGCGCCTGGTGGCCGAAGGTCTGTCCGTGGGCCTCGTGGTCTCGAACGACGTCGATCTCAGGAAAGCGCTGGATCGCTTGACCGACCAAATCACCGAGGCGGACAAGGAGGCCTCGCGGCTCGACGCCAAACTGGCCAATCCGGAGTTTTCAAGCAAGGCTCCTCCCGAAGTCATTACGGAACATCGTGAGCGGCTTCGGACCTTGACGCGCGATCGTGCTCTCCTCGTCAGCAGTCGCGAACAGTTGCAGGCCATGTTGGGGAACTGAGCGATGACGAGGCTCCCTGCCGTGGAAATCCGGCGCGCCGTTTGGATCGGGTTGGAAGAAGATCTCGGCCGGGGCGACGTAACGACACGCGCCCTATTTCCCCGAGCGGTTCCCGCCCAGGCCGTCATTATTGCGCAAGAGGCGCTCGTTGTGGCCGGGCTGTCCGCCGCCGTTCAAACTTTCCTTGCCGTCGATCCTTCGCTTGCAGTGACGGTGGAGCGCCGGGACGGTGAGCCGGCTAAGAAAGGGGAAACCGTTCTGCGCGTAACCGGTGACGGACGGTCTATTCTCCAAGCGGAACGGGTGGCTTTGAATTTTCTCCAACACCTGTCCGGGATCGCGACCTTGACGAGAAAATTCTGTCTAGCCGTTCGAGGCTATCCGGTGCAGATTATGGACACGAGGAAAACGATACCGGGGTGGCGGGCGCTGCAAAAATGGGCCGTTCGACTAGGCGGCGGCGTCAGCCACCGAATGTCGCTTCAGGACGGAATCCTGATTAAAGACAATCATCTGGCCCTCCTGCGTCCTGTCCGGGAGGCCGTCCGAACAGCCTGTCGCTTGGCTGCTTCTGCCGAACCGTCGGCGAAACCGATCATCGTCGAGACGGAATCTCTTTCCCAGGTCCGACAGGCCCTTGCCGGAAAGACCGATATCATCCTGTTGGACAATATGTCGCCCTCCCTTGTCCGTCGAGCGGTGCGCCTCATCAACGGACGGGCGATCGTGGAAGTGTCGGGAGGCGTCACCCTCAAAAATGTCCGCGCCATGGCCGCAGCAGGAGCGGATCGTATCTCCATCGGCGCCTTGACCCACTCCGCTCCGGCGGCGCCGTTCAGTCTGATTCTTAAGCCGTTACGGAACCGTCGTTCTTCGTAAATCATGACGTCCTCTGCACCGCTGACGCTCGATGACATTCGCAGCACCTTGGCGACCGCTCAACTTGGACAGCGACTGTACGTGCATCACAAGGTGTCATCGACGAACTCCGAAGCGATGGCTCTTGCCCAAGCCGGGGCGGAGCATGGCACCGTCGTGGTGGCGGAGAGTCAATCGGCCGGCAGAGGCCGTCTGAGCCGTCAATGGCACTCCCCGCCCGGCGCAAACCTCTATTGCTCGGTGATCGTCAAAGAGGAGGGGCGGACCGTCGAGGACACGGAATGGCTGTTTTGGATGCCGCTTGTGAGCGCATTGGCGGCGGCGGAAGCCGTGCAAGTCACCGCCTCAATCCCCTTGTCTGTAAAATGGCCCAATGATCTTCTGTATCAAGATCGGAAAGTCGGCGGCATTCTTTGCGAAAGTCTCCGCATGCCGATTCAGGGTTCCATCGTCGTCATTGGGATCGGCATCAATGTCAACTTGCCGCAGGAGTCATTCCCCGAAGAGTTGCGACAGACGGCAACCTCTCTGTTTGAAATCTCAAAGAGCTTCATCGATCGGAATCGGCTCCTCGCTCGGCTTTTGTACGAACTTGAGCAGGGAATCCATGAATTGACAACGCATGGACCGAGTCGCTTGCGGCAGGCCTATCTGAATCGCAGTTGCACGATCGGCAAACGAGTCCGCGTGATCTTGGGGGCGGAGCAAGAGATCATCGGAACGGCCGAGTCCATTTCATCGGAGGGCGCGCTGCAAGTCCGTCCCCATTTCACCGCGCTGACGGGATCGCCACCTGAATTGATCGATGTCCGTGCCGCGGACATCATTTACCTGCGGGAATAAAACTC
Organism: Nitrospira sp.; assembly: GCA_020216985.1. Taxonomy (GTDB): domain Bacteria; phylum Nitrospirota; class Nitrospiria; order Nitrospirales; family Nitrospiraceae; genus Nitrospira_D. The sequence continues at coordinate 3,267 of JAIWOH010000217.1, read as the reverse complement.
CGCACCGGTTTGCAAGGGAATGACGACTGCTCCCCTTTCGCGCCCGCTTTTCTTAGCCCGTTGCCAGGAAACGTCGGGGTCTTCGTCCGTCGTCGTCAATTTTGTCGAGTTTGCAAAGACCGGCCTCTCCATCAGCTCAGCAGACCAGATCTGAAAAAACGAAATGCCGACCCGGGTCGCACCAGATCACGATACTGCCTGGCTCCCGCCATCACGTCCGTGACCGTTTCGCAGAGCCGCTGTCCCTGTCTTGAGAAGGCCCATGTCCTGACACGCGGACAGTCGTACAGGAGACGGGCCAGAATGCGGCCGACGTGGAGGTCTGGGAGAATGGCTTGGGCAACGAGACGACGGTAGGCATCTTCGACAACTTCTTCCTGCAAACGTTCGGCGATCAGGGATTCGGCCGCCAGAAGACCGCTCCTTACGGCATACGAGATTCCTTCGCCGGTGATGGGGTCGGCGAAACCGGCGGCATCCCCGACCAGGAGGACGCGATTTTTGGCGAAGGGCCCTTTTCGCGGACGAACGGGAATGACAAAACCGTGCCGCTCGACCGATAAAGGAGAGGTGCAGCCAAGCAGGTCCATGTAACGAGTGATCGAAGAATGAAGCCCGTGCCGCTGCTTATCCATCGACAGGACTCCGATCGACAGATGTCGCCGTTTGGGAAAGACCCACCCATATCCTCGTGAGATAACGTCGAAGTCGAACCGCGCCGTGCCTTCAAAGCGGCGCAACCGGTCGAACGGTACAGTCACTTCGTATTCCAGCGCCGGAATGAGAACACGGCCGTCCTCCCATCCCATGGATCGTGCGACCAGACTCAGCGCTCCATCGGCGGCGACGACGAACCAGGCTCGCATCGGGCCCTTTGCGGTCAGGACCGTCACGGAATCGTCATGCGGTGACAGGCTCTCGACGACGCACGACTCGTATAGAGCCGCTCCTGCCGCTTGCGCGGCAGAAAGGAGGGCCCGGTCAAACTCCGACCTCATGACCATGGAGACGACCGGAATGGTTCGTTGCGTGACAAAAGACAGCCCGGAGGATACGAAATCGAGCCTGGCTCGATGACACTCTTGCTCTACGGCCTGGCGAACGTCGATCGGCAATAATCGCATCGTCCGTCCGACCAGTCCACCGCCGCAGACCTTATATCGAGGCAGCGCGGCCTTTTCCAGGACGGCGACTGCTATCCCCGCTTGAGCCAACTTCCAGGCAGCGCAGGCGCCCGCCGGACCGCCGCCGATTACGATGACATCATAAAGAGGACCCATCGTCTTATGCAGATCCCTTCGCCTTTACAGACGAAAACCTCTCACTGGATTAGATTTCGTCTCAGTGGCATAGACATCATCATGATGGGGTTTATACAAGCAAGTCCGTCGTTGAATTCAAGATACCTCAAGCAAACAAAAGGCCGGTCCTCTTATTCCAAGAGAACCGGCCTTTACCAGGTGCCAAATTTTGCGTATGAAAGCCTAATCTTTATTGTTCTCTCACAATCCTCCTCCTCCAGATCCCTGCTCCCGCTAACCCGGCACCAAGTAAAAGCAGGGAAGATGGTTCTGGCACACCGGCGCTCGGCGTTCCCCAAATCGACACATGAGAAATCGCCCCAGGGCCAGGCCAGAACCCACTCATATTCAGCGTCTCAGTCTTTTATCAGTCCTGCTTGGGCTTTCGTAATCCATACCGGTCTAATAGTTGATAAAGAGTCGGCCGACTGATGCCAAGTTCTGCCGCCGCGCGTGATATATTGCCATTGGCCTTTTCCATGGCAAGGCGGACCAGGTCCCTTTCATGGCTTTCGCGGACCCCCCTGAGAGTGAAGGTGTTCTCTTTGGTTTTGTCTCCCCGATCCAGATCAAGGTGAGAAGGAGTGATGTATCGTCCCTCCGCCATGATGACTGCGCGTTTGATTCGATTCTCAAGCTCACGTACATTCCCGGGCCATTGGTGTGAAAGCAACGCCTCCATCGCTTCGGTCGTGAAGCCAACGAGCGGTTTCTGGTGTTCATCAGCGATACGTCGTAAGAATGCCTGGGCAAGCAGTGGAACGTCACCGGCTCTGGCACTGAGCGGCGGCATGGAAACGGTGACCACGCAAAGCCGGTAATATAGATCTTCCCGAAACCGCCCGTCCTCAATCGCCTGATGCAGATCGACATGGGTGGCTGCGATGATCCTGGCGTCGATCGGGATGAGCTCTTTCCCCCCCAATCGCTGAATCTGGCGCTCCTGAAGAAAGCGCAACAGCTTGACTTGGAGCGGGAGAGGAATGTCTCCTATTTCATCGAGAAAGAGTGTTCCTCCTTGGGCATGCTCGAACCGTCCTTTTCGCTGCTGAACGGCCCCTGTAAAGGCTCCCTTTTCATGACCGAACAATTCGCTTTCCAACAGTGTGTCGGGAATCGCCCCGCAGTTGATGGCGACGAACGGCTTCTCGAACCTGGCGCTCCGGCGATGGATCGCTCGGGCCACCAATTCTTTTCCTGTCCCGCTCTCTCCCGTAATCAGGACCGGCACATCCGACGGCGCGACACGTTTGATGGTTTGAATCAGCTCCTGCATGAAGGAACTGCGTCCAATTAAGCCTTCGAATTCATCGTCTCCCGCCGCTTCCTGCAACACGCGGTTCTCTTGTTCCAGATCCGCAAGATATGCGGCCCGCTGCAGTACAACCTTCAAGATCTCAAGCTGAACCGGTTTTTCGATAAAATCATAGGCGCCGCTTTGGACGGCTTCGATCGCCCGGGCCCGGTCGCTGTTGCCGGTAATCACGATGACCTTGGCAGCGGGATTCATCTGCAACGTGGCGCGGAGAATCGCCATTCCCTCCGAGGCTCCGTCCACGTCGGGAGGCAATCCCAGGTCAAGGAGAACCAATCGGGGCATTGCCTGCCGCACGTGCGCGAGCGCTGTCAAGCGGTCTCCTGCTTCCAGAATGTGATAGTCAGGCGTGAGAGCCCATTTCATCTGCTCGCGAATCGTGTCATCATCATCGACCAGCAACAATGGCAACGGATTTGCCGTCATAACAAATTAATTTTGTTTAAGAATGGCTTCCGATTCCCCCATAGCAGGTCAGGAGTCGCTAGCACAGACAACTGAACGGGTAACGTTCCTCATCCAACATGTCATTTATGGTTAATGATAGCTGATCGTTTCCTGTACTGCTCCCCTTTTGTCAAGCGGCCACGAACTGAGTGCTGTGGCTGGCTAGGTACCCTTGTTCGACCTGACACGGCGTCCGGTACCCGA
>JAIWOH010000167.1 GCA_020216985.1 Nitrospira sp. | reverse complement strand
GTTTCATAATCTCCGCCGTTTGCACGGCGTGGGAGGCCGAACCCACCTCGAGGTCCACGGCCGGCCTGGGCAGCCCCAGTTCCTTGAAAAAAGTCCCGGACATTTTCTCGTCGTAATGTTGGCCGGTGTGAATCACCAGGTAATCCAGTCGCTGCTTCGGCGGTCGTGCGCTCCGATTGTACGCGTCGAGCGCCTCGACGATCGAGGCGATCTTCATGAAGTTGGGACGGGCGCCGGCTATCAGGAGAAGTTTCATCGGGTCAGGCCTTACATTGAGCCTTGCATTGAGACACCGGGTGGGGCATCTTAGCACGGTGTTCACTCAGAGACTGTTATGGCAAATTCAAATTTTGGGGTTTCAGCGCTTGCTCCAAAAATTGTCTATCAAAAATTATCCAGGGAATTGGTCAATCTCCGCGGGCGTTTTTCTTGTTACAGAGCCGTTATTAACGATTCGTTAACATCAGTTTGAACCTGGCGTTGTTCTTGCTCAATTGCTCTTTCGCTATACTACTACACTTCCAAAGTAGTATGTCGGGCACGTTCAAACCGTGATAGGTTAACTGTCCATGTCCACGCCCCTGTTTTTCAGTTTTATGGTTTCCTTGGTGATCAGCATGACGCTGATTCCCGTGTTGACCGCCTCGGCGTGGCGTTTTCAGATCATCGATGTGCCTGGTGATCGACACGCCCATTCGGTCCCGGTCGCCAAGGTGGGCGGCATTGCTTTTGCTGTAGCGACGTTCACGGCGGTTCTCTGGTGGGCGCCGAAGGACGAAGTGATTCTGTCCAGTTTGGCGGGAGGCGCGGTCATTTTGTTGTTCGGCGTCTGGGATGATCGGGTCGATCTTTCTTACCGAGTCAAGTTTTTGGGGCAGATCGCGGCCGCCGCCGTGGTCGTCGGGTTTGCCGGACTTCGCCTGTCGTCGTTGCCATTCATGGACGAGGGCGTCATCATGCCCGGTTGGATAGCCGTCCCGCTGACGCTGTTCGTGATTGTCGCGGTGACGAATGCCGTAAATCTCGCCGACGGATTGGATGGACTTGCAGGAGGGTTGGCGCTGATCAGCTTCGCCGGCATCGCCTTCCTGGCGTATCTGGCCGATGAATCACAATTGGTCTTTTTGATGGTGGCGGTACTGGGCGGGTTGCTGGGCTTTCTCCGATTCAATACCTATCCGGCGCGCATCTTCATGGGCGATGCCGGCAGCCAATTTCTGGGGCATTACCTGGCGGTGGCCGCCGTTCTGTTGACGGATCTCAGCAAGCCCTTCTATAGCCCGGCGCTGATGCTGTTTCTCTGGGGCGTACCGATCTTGGATACGGTCGGTGTGATGGGACAGCGAGTTTTAGAGGGACGATCACCGTTCGTCGGGGACCGCAATCATCTCCATTACAAGTTGTTGTCGATGGGGTTGCAACACCGGCAGGCCGTAACGGTCATCTATGCCGTTCATGGGTTGATGGTCTCCTGCGCTTATCTGCTCCGGTGGCAGTCGGACGCGGTCGTTCTTGCGGTGTACGCGGTGTTCGCGCTGTCGATTCTCTCGCTGTTCGTCCTGGCGGGGCGCCGCTTCGTCCTGGCGGGGCGGTGGAGCGAGTCGGCCCGAACGGCCGAGGCGGCGGAAACCGGCGGGGCGTACTCGACGTTGCCCGGGAAATCACTCGGATTGGCGGTCTCCGCGTTTTTGGCCGCCGCCGCCTTGTGGCCGGCTGACGTGCCCGTCGATCTCGGCTATGCCGCCACGGGATTGTTTTTGGTGTTGGCGGTAGGCGCCTACGCGATTCCATCCGCTCGACAGTTGATCGTGCGGGCCGGTCTCTATCTGGGTGCAACCTTCGTCCTTTACCTGCTCGAGCAGCCGATGCCCCCGGAATGGGCGTCTTTGCAGATTTCCGTGAACGGATTTTTCATCTTGCTGGCGATCTTGATCACGCTGACGATCCGATTCGGCGTCAAACACCGGTTTGAGATGACGCCGCTGGATTATCTGATGGTGTGTTTGGTGTTCGCGATGTCGTTTTGGCCGGACATGCGTGTGGGGGACGTCGCGCTCGGCGTCTTGGCCGCCAAAATGATCGTGATGTTTTTAGCCATCGAATTGATGTTGCACAGTTTCGCCGAACGGCTGATCCAATTCGGTTTGGTCTCATTGTGGATCATGCTGATTTTGGGACTGAGGGCCTGGCTGTAACGCCGGGCGAGGAGAAGGGCGATGTTTGCTCGTAAACTGATCGAGTATGTGGTCGTCGGGTTGGTCCTTGCGACTGTCGGTTGCGGAGGACCGGAGGAACGAAAAGCCAACTATCTGGCCAAGGCGCAGACCTACATTCAAGAGGACAACCTGGCCAAGGCCCGCGTGGCGCTGCGCAATGTGCTCAAGATCGATCCGAAGGATGTCGAGGCCCACTATCTGTTCGCCGAGGTCGAGGAGAAAGAGAAGAACTGGCGGGAGGCGTTCGCCAACTATCAGCGGGTCGTGGAATTGGCTCCCGACCATGAAAAGGCTTTGGTGAAGCTCGCCAAGTTTTACCTGCAAGCCGGGGCGATCGACCAGGTAGAGGAAACGGCCAAGAAAGTGCTGGGCAAGAATCCGAATCAGGTCGAGGCGCGGACGCTCACGATCGCCGTGCAGGCTGTGCGGGGTGACCGCGACGGAGCGTTGACGGCGGCGGAAGCCCTGGCGAAAGACCATCCGACGGATCCCTCCGCGGCGACGTTGCTTGCGACGTTGTATCTCGCCCTCGGGCGGACGGCGGAAGTCGAGTCGGTCATGCAACGAGCCATCGATGCGAACCCGAACGATTTCCAGCTTTTGGACTCGTTCGCGTCCGCCTTGACCCGTTTGGAAAAATTCGACAAGGCTGAAACGGTCCTCAAAAAAATCATCGACGCGGAGCCGAAAAATCTGGACCATCGTATCCGCCTTGCCGGTTTTTATGACGAACGCCGCCGCTTCGACGATGCCGAATCCGTGTTGCGCGAGGTGATCAAGCTGGACCCCGAAAACGAGCAGCGGTATCTGGGGCTGGTGAAATTCCTCTATGCCCGCAAGGGGGCGTCGGAGGCGGAGACCGCGTTGATGGACGCGCAGAAGGCGTTGCCCAAGTCCCACGCCCTACGATTCGCGCTGGGCGAGCTCTATGAATTGAACCGCCAGCCCGAGAAAGCTCGGGCGGTGTACGAGCAGGCGCGGGACGACTTTCGCGGCAAGCCGGCCGAGCAGGAGGCGAAGGTCAAGCTGGCGGCGATCGATTGGTCGACGGGGAAACGGGAAGACGCCGAGAGGCTGCTCGCGGAGGTGTTGAAAGAGAATTCCCGTATGTCGCAGGCGCTGTTGCTACGGGGGAAGATCGCGTTGCAACAAGGCCATGCGAAGGACGCGATCCAAGACTTCCGCAGCGTCTTGAAAGATCAACCGGATCTCGCCGACGTCCACATGTTGCTCGGTCAGGCCTACCTGGCGACGGCTGACAAGGAGCTGGCCAAGGAAAGTTTCGAGAAGGCCGCGGCCCTCAATCCGCAGTTGAAAGAGGCGCAGATGGCCTTGGCCGCGATCGATTCCTCGTCGGGCAACATCAAGGATGCGCGCGCCCGCGTGGAAGGACTCTCAAAGCAGGACCCCAAGAACTTGAAGACCCTGAGCGCCTTGTTGCGGTTGCAGGCTGCGGAAAAGGATTGGGCGGCGACGGCCGAGACGCTGGCTCGAGCCCGCGAGGCGGGGGCGGACAGCGCGATGGCGGATTTGGCGGAAGGCCGTCTGTATCAGGCTCGGAAGGAATGGGACAAAGCCCGCGAGGCGTTCGAGCGGGCTCGCAAAAAGTATCCGGATGCTCCCGATCCCTTGGTGGCGTTGGTGCAGTTGGATCTGCAGCGCGGGAAACCGGCCGATGCCAAACGGCGGCTGGAGGGGTTATTGGCTCAAAATCCGAACCATCCCTATGCGGAGGGGTTGCTCGGTGAGATCGCGCTGATGGAGCGGGACCCGGCGGGAGCCGAACGCCGATTCGTAGAGGCCACCCGACGAAAACCCGACTGGGTGCAGCCGTGGCTCCATTTGGCCAACCTCAAACTGGCCCAGGGGAAACGGGAAGAAGCGTGGACGATTCTGGAGAAGGGATTGGCGGCCAATCCGAGGAGCGAAGACCTGCGCATGACGCTGGCCACCTCGTTGACGGAGGCCGCGCGGTTCGACCGGGCCATTGAGGAGTATGAGACCATCTTGCGCAACAATCCGCGCGCGTTGCTGGCGGCCAATAATTTGGCGTCGTTGCTGGCGGACGCGAAAGGCGATCAAAAGAGCCTGGAGCGGGCCCTTGCGCTGTCGCAAGACTTTGAAACGGTCGCGCCCAATCCGTATTTTCTCGATACGCTGGGGTGGGTGCATCTGAAGATGGGAAATTCCGGTCAGGCCCTGCACTTTATTCAGCAGGCCGCGGCCAAAGCGCCGGATCATCCGGTGGTCAATTATCATTTGGGCATGGCCTATTACAAAACCGGGAAGACGGCGGAAGCCAAGACCTATCTTCAGAAAGCCGTGGCGTCGCCGAAGCCGTTCCCCGGGCTGGATGAGGCCAAATCCGTGTTGGCGCAGTTACAAGGCTAGAGAAGGCAAGTCGAACGAGGATAGGAGAACAATGAAACAGACGAAATTCGCGTGGTCCGCCCTCTGGTGCATCCTGCTGGCACCGGTCCTCCAACACTGCGCTTCTGTCACCGACTACGTGCCGGATTTTTTGGCTCCTCAACCGATCCAGTCTGCCGACCAGGCCGCCGGCGAGGCTGAATCGGGCCTCCTGGCGGACCCGGCGTATTTGTTGGGACCGGAGGACGTGGTGAAAATTTCCGTATGGCGGGACGAGCAGCTCACGCAGGAAGTCGTCGTCCGCCCGGACGGGATGATTTCGTTCCCCCTTGTGGGAGATATCGTCGCTTCAGGCCGGACGGTCGAGGATGTGCGGCAGGAGCTGGTCACACGTCTGAACAAATTTATGCCGAACCCGCATGTGACGGTCATGGTGACGAAAATCATGAGTAACAAGATTTACGTCACCGGGCGCGTCGCCAGACCGGGAGAATTTCTGGTCGGTCACTATACCGATGTGCTTCAGGCCCTGAGCCTGGCCGGAGGCCTGACCCCCTTCGCCAAGGAAAACGACATTAAGGTCATCAGGAGAGAAAAGGGCGAGCAAAGAGTCTATCCGTTCAGGTACGGGGACGTCCGCAACGGAAGAGGGCTTGAACAGAACATCATGCTCCAGCGCGGTGATGTCGTGGTGGTTCCCTAAGCTATGAAAGAGCAATGTTCCCCTCGCGCGACGGCAATGAGAGGGGGAATCGGCATGACGTCTTGGCGAGTGGGGTTCTGGGGGATGGTGATGGGAAGTTTGCTGACGGTGATCGGTCAAGGAGCTGCACGGGCTGCGGAATGGTCGATCGAGCCCTCCATGAGTGTGAGAGGCGAATATCACTCCAACCTGCTCTTGGCGCTCGAGCCGCAACTGTCGACCTATGCCTATTGGATCTCTCCTGCCGTCCGGCTCATCGGGGCGACCGAGTTGCTGCAGGTGAGCAGCCGTCTGGCGTTCGATTACGTCGAGTACTATGGAGAGCGCGACGCGAAAATCTATAACCTCCATTTCCCCTTGTCCGTGCAGTATCGTCAGGATCGGAGTCTCTGGGAATTCAACGGCGGCTTGAATCGAGACAATACGTTACGGAGTGAGCTTCTTGAAACGGGGGTCGTGCTCACGTTCGCTCAGCGGAACGCATGGTCTGCCGGGCCGGCGTGGACCTATAGCTTGACGGACCGATTGTCGGCTAGGACCTCATACCAGTACCAAAAAGCCGACTATGAGGGGGGAAGTCAGCGAGTCTTCTTGTTCGACTATGACGTGCACACGGCCAGCGAGACCCTCTCGTATAACGTCCGCGAGACGGACACGATCCGTTTGACCGGCCTGTTCACTCGCTTTTCGTTGCCTGATCGAGGGAACTTGGTCGCCGACACCTACGGCGCTCAGATGGGAGCCACGCACGTCTTTTCCGAGCAACTGACCCTCTCCGCCTCCGGCGGGCCGCTGTTCATTACCAATCGCATCGATACGAGGATCGGGACGTTGGAGGATAGTTCGACCGTCTGGGTATTCAACGGCAATCTCACCAAGAAATTCGAGCGGGCCAACGTCTCTCTCGAGATCGGAAGGGACATCTTCCCCAGTGGATTCGGGCTCTTAATTCAAAAAGACCATTTGCTGCTCAAGGGGAGCTATCAAGTGACGGACCATCTTACGTTCTCGATCAGCGGACAGGCCTCGGTCATCAATCCCGTGGCGACGAACGAGCTTTTTACAGGGGGAGCGCGGTTTCGAGAAACCAGGTTCTTTTACATCGATCCTCATCTCCGCTGGCACTTTGATGAATACTGGGCCATGGACGTTGGGTACACCTATTCGCGGCGCGAATTCGAAGGAGACGACCGGACCGGCGAATCCCACGCGGTGCGGCTGATGGCGACGTATTTTCCCCTCAAGTTCTCGACAAGTCGTTGAAACAACGAACCAGGATAGGCCTATGGAACGAACCTCTCTTACGTTACAGCAAATCGGGCAGATTGTGCGACGCAGGCGCGTGCCCATCATCGTGGTCACGACCGTCATCTTTCTCGCGAGCGTCGCGGTGGCCTACCTGTGGCCGCCGGTCTATAAGTCCACCGCCACCATTTTGATCGAGGAACAGGAAATCCCCGCCGACATCGTCCGTTCCGCCATTACAAGCTACGCCGATCAACGAATCGAGACGATCAAGCAGCAGGTCATGACGCGCTCGACCTTGATGAAATTCGTGGACGAGTTCGGTCTGTACAAGAAGCTCAGGCAGACCGGCAGTACCGAGGAGGTCTTGGAACGGTTCGCCGACAACATCCGTGTGGAAGTCATGAACGTCAAGATCATCGACAAGCGCACGCAAACGCCGACCCAGGCGACGATCGCGTTCACCTTGTCTTATGAGGGAGAATCGCCCCAAATCGCCCAGAAGGTCGCCAATGAATTGACGAGCCTGTTTCTCGGAGAAAACCTCAAGACGCGAGAACGGCATGCCCAAGAGACGACCGAGTTCCTGAAAAAAGAGGAAGGACGGCTGGCTCAACGGATTCGTGAGATTCAGGAGCAACTCTCTGCCGTCAAACAGCGGGCGGAAGGCGCCCTGCCGGAACTGACCAGTTTGAACATGACGATGCTCAACCAGGCGGAGCGAGAACTGCTCGACATCGACCGCGAGATCCGGAGCTGGGAGGAACGCAAGACGTATCTGGAAGGAGAATTGGCGACGTTGAAACCCAATACGCCGATCATCGCGGCCAGCGGAGAGCGGATTCTCGATTCGAGCGAACGGCTGAGGGCTCTGCGGGCGCAGTATGCAAGCATGACCGGTTATCTGTCGCCGGAACATCCCGACGTCATTCAAATTCAACAACAGATTGCGGCTCTCGAACGAGACATCAATGAGCAGGAAACACCGGAGGAGCTGCAAAAAAGATTGACGGGCGAACGGGCGCGGCTGGCGACGTTGCTCGACACTTATGGAGATGAACATCCCGATGTCATTTTGGCCCGTCGGTCGATTGCCTCCTTGGAGCAGGAACTGAATCGCGTGATCAAGGCCGACCGTCGAAAGGTCGAGGTGAAGCCGGAGAATCCCGCCTACATCAACATCCAGGCGCAGCTGGCCACTGCGAATTCCACTCTGCAAGCGTTGAAAAAATCCAGGGAGGGCATCAAGAAACGGGTGAGCGAGTACGCGAAGCGGATCGAGCAGACGGTGCACGTTGAGCCGACCTATCTTGATCTGGTCCGGAACCGTGAAGAGGCGATCCGCAAGCACGAGGAGATTACCTCTCGGCTGTTGGAGGCCGAGGTGTCCAAGGAGTTGGAGATCCAACGAAAGGGCGAACGGTTTTCGTTGATCGATCCGCCGGATCTGCCCGAAAAACCGGAAAAGCCCAACCGTCCGGTCATCATGATTTTGGGCTTGATTTTGGCCTTGGGGGGCGGAGCCGGCAGCGGTGCGCTGTTCGAGCAACTCGACCGTTCGATTCGCGGGGAACGGCATCTCGGCGCGGTCGCGGGGCTGCCGCCGTTGGCCGTCATTCCCTATTTGGCCAACGAGGACGATCTCCGTCGCTTTACCAGACGACGGTACGGCATCGCGGCGGCGGGAATCGGCGTGGTAGTGCTGTTGGCGGTGTCCGTGCACGTGTTGTTCTACCCTCTCGACGTCATCTGGTATGCCGCGATGCGCAAACTGGGGCTCACATAAGCGGAAAGCGAAAGGACGGCGGAATCATGATGGAACATTTGCAGAGTGCCATGGATCGGTTCAAAGCTCAGCAACAGTCGGCACGGGTGCCGCCTCGTCAGGATTCGCCGCCGACCGCCGCGCCGCCGACCATCCTGTATTCACGGACCCGTTCGATCGTCATTCATGAGGACGTGCTGCGGCGGCGGCGAATCCTCACCGGACACGATTCACCCTTTGCAGACTCATACAAAATCCTGAGAACCCAGGTGCTTCATCGTTTGCGGGAAAACGGTTGGAACATGCTGGGGGTCACCAGTCCGCGAGACGGCGCGGGCAAGACGTTGACGGCGATCAACCTGGCCATCGCCGTCGCCACCGAGCCCAACCAAACGGTGTTGCTGGTCGATGCGGATTTGCGGGCGCCGCGGATTCATGAAGTCTTGGAGTTGGAGCGGAAACCGGGCTTGACGGAGTATTTGCTGGACGGACTGCCCGTCGAGGAAATGTTGCTCTATCCCGGTCTCGGCCGTCTGGTCGTGCTGCCGGGAGGGCGGGGGACGGCGCAGTCGGCCGAAATTTTGGCCTCCCCGCGCATGACGGCGCTCGGCAAGGAATTGAAACATCGATATGAGTCCCGGATCGTGATTTTCGATCTGCCGCCGGTGCTTGATCGCGCGGATGTGTTGGCGTTCGGCCCTCAGCTCGACGCGCTGCTTCTCGTGGTGGAGGACGGCAAAACGTCCGAGCCGGATCTCCAGCAGACTCTGCACGTCTTAAAAGGGGGAATCGCCGTGCTGGGGACGGTTCTAAATAAGTCCGGGCGCGATCAACTCAGTATGTCGAAAGTCAAGCGGGCGGTGTCGGCCGATCGGAAATGGGCAAGATAGGTCGCCATGTACGAATCGTTTTATCGGCTCCGCGCGAAGCCATTCTCCCTGTTGCCCGATCCGGAATTTCTCTTTCTCAGCGGACGGCATAAGCCGGGGCTGAACGTCCTGGAGTACGGTCTTCTCAATCGCGCGGTCTTCACCGTGCTCACGGGGGAACCGGGGACCGGAAAGACCACCCTTCTGAATAAAATTCTGGAAGAGCATCGGGGCCGGTTTACCGTCGGCGTGATCGGCACGACCCATCCGAACGATACCAGTCTTTTGCCCTGGGTCGCCGACGCGTTCGGGCTTGACGTCTCCGGCCTCGATACCGTCAACCAGTTTCGCCGGATCACGGCGTTCTTGAAACAGGCGTACGCGCCGAGCCGGCAGGTGTTGCTCATCGTCGACGAAGCGCAAAATCTCAATCTGCAGATGTTGGAAGATCTCCGGCTTCTGTCCAATCTCAACGACGGCCGTCAGATCGGGTTGCAGATCGTGCTGGCAGGACAACCCACGCTGCGGGCCATGCTGACCCGTCCGGACATGCGGCAATTCGCGCAACGGATCACGGTGGATTATGCCCTGGAGCCGCTCGGCGAGGCCGACGTCCGATCCTACATTCGTCATCGGTTGGCGATCGTCGGGGGCGATCCCGATCTTTTCACCGACTACGCCTGTTCTCTGGTGTGTCGGCTCAGCGGGGGGATTCCCCGGCTGATCAACCAGCTTTGCGATTTGTCTCTCGCCTACGGTTTCGGCGACGGCAAGGAGCGGATCACGGCGGCGATCGTCCTACAAGTGGCGTCGGATCGCGCTACAGGAGGCA
>JAIWOH010000166.1 GCA_020216985.1 Nitrospira sp. | reverse complement strand
AAAAGCCTTGGAACGGGCCCGTCTGCTGTTCGAGGAAGGGGCCATCGGGGCCGCCGAATATCAGCGGCGCGAGGCGGAACAGGACAATGCCAAGGCCGAGCTGCACGAGGCGGAAGAAAAGCTCCATTTGTTGGGCATGACGGAGCGCGAAATCCAACGGTTGACCGCCAAGGAGTTACCCCATGCGGAAGTCGCGCAGGTGTTTTTACGGGCTCCCTTCCATGGGGACATCATCGAACGCAATGCCACGGTCGGGGAGGTGGTGGACGTGAATCAAACGCTCTTCACCGTGGCCGATCTCTCGACGGTGTGGGTGCGGGCGGACTTTCCCGAGCAACAGGCCGGTCTGTTGCGGGTGGGATTGGAGGCCGAGGTTCGTGTCTCGGCGTATCCTGACACCGTTTTTCGCGGCATCGTGACCTACGTCGGCGCGGTGATCGAGCCGGCCACCAGAACCATCATGGTGCGGCTGGAGCTTCCCAACCCCGATCGGCGATTGCGCCCTCACATGTTCGTCGAAGCGACGTTACTGGTGCCGGAGCGGCCGGTGTTGACGATCCCACGCAAGGCCGTGCAACAGGTCGGCAGTCGAACGACGGTGTTTCTTTCGCGGGGAGCGGGTCGGTTTGAGCTGCGCGACATTCGACTCGGCGCCGCTTCCAACGATTATGTGGAAGTCAAGGACGGATTGGCGGCCGGCGAGGAGGTTGTGACCGAAGGGAGTTACATGCTGAAATCCGAAATCCTCCGCGACCAGATGCCGACCGGAGGCCCTCTATGATCGAGCGGCTCATCCGTTGGTCCATGGAGCAACGGTGGCTGGTTTTACTCGGTGCCCTGGCCCTGAGCGTGGGAGGCATCTTCTCGTTTGTTCGGCTGCCGATCGATGCGTTTCCCGAAATCACGCCGGTGCAGGTACAGGTCATCACGCGCGCTCCTTCTTTGGCGCCGACCGAAATCGAACGGCTGGTCACCTTCCCCCTGGAAATCGAGTTGACGAATCTGCCCGGCAAAACCGAACTACGATCGGTCTCTCGATACGGGTTGTCGGTGGTCACGGTCGTGTTCGACGATGCCGTCGATGTGTACTTCGCCCGCCAACTCGTCCTGGAGCGATTGATACAAGCGCGGTCCCGGCTGCCTCAAGGTCTTGAGCCCATGTTGGGTCCGATCAGCACAGGCTTGAGTGAAGTGTTCATGTATCTGGTGGAAGGGCCGGGACAGAGCCTTCAGGATCTGCGGACACTGCACGACTGGGTGATTCGACCGCTGCTGCGCAGTGTGCCGGGGCTGGCCGACGTCGATACGTTGGGGGGACTCGCCAAACAGTACGAGGTGCTTGTGGACCCCGGCCGATTGGCCAGTCTGGGGCTGACGCTGCGACAGGTGCAAACGGCGGTGACGGAGAACAACCGGAACGCGGACGGCGGCTATATCGAGCGGGGCGGTGACAAGCTGGTGGTCTATGGCCAGGGGCTGGCCCGTTCCGTCGAGGACTTGGAGCGGATTGTCGTGGCGGCTCGCGGAGGCACGCCGATCTATCTCAAGGATGTGGCGACGGTGCGCCACGGTCACGCCGTTCGGTTGGGCGGCGTGACCCGTGACGGGAAGGGAGAGGCCATGGAAGGTATCGCCGTCATGTTGCGGGGCGGAAACTCGCGGGAGGTGGTCTCGGCCGTCAAGGCCCACGTGGCCCTGATCAATCGACTGTTGCCGGAAGGAGTCGCCATCGTTCCCTTCTATGACCGGCTCGAACTGGTGGCTCGGGCCCTTGAGACCGTCGAGCGGGCGTTGTTGGAGGGAGCGGCGGTCGTCGTCCTGGTCCTCTATGGATTCTTAAGAAACCTGCGCGGTGCCTTTGTCGTGTCCCTCATATTGCCGTTGGCCACATTGGCCACGTTTCTGATCATGCGGCAGGTCGGCCTCTCGGCCAATCTGATGTCGCTCGGCGGGCTGGCCATCTCGCTGGGCATGATCGTCGATGCGGCGATCGTGCAGGTGGAGAACGTCGAGCGTCACTTGAGTGAATCATCCGTCGGTCGATCCGCGCCGCTTGGTCCTGCCGAGAAGCTCTTGGTGGCGCTGCGCGCCGTCTTGGAAGTCAGGAGACCGAGCTTGTTCGGGGAATTGATCATTGCGTTGACCTTTGTGCCGCTCATGACCCTTCAAGGGATCGAAGGCAAGATGTTTCATCCCCTGGCGCAAACGGTCGTGATCGCCTTGCTGAGTTCTTTGGCCTTGTCGATGACCGTGATCCCGGCCCTCTGCGTGGGGTTCTTGAAAGCCCGCTCGTCACAAAACGAACGGCGTCTCTCGTTGGAGGGACGGCGGCTCTATCGGGCCCTTTTGGAGGTGGCTCTCCAGAGGACATCGATTGTTGTGGTCGGCGCGGTAGGAATCTTAGCGGGGGGGGCGGTGCTGGTGCCGTTCATCGGGCGCGAATTCGTGCCGATTATGGACGAAGGATCGATCGTGGTGAACGTGATGCGGCTGCCGAGCATCAGCTTGAGCGAATCGCTCAACATGACCGGCGAGATCGAGCGATTGCTCTTGGCCGTCCCCGATGTGCGGTCGGTCGTCTCTCGGACCGGTGCAAATGAGTTGGGGACCGATCCGATGGGCATGGAGCTGAGCGACCTGTATGTGTTGCTGAAACCTGAAACCGAATGGCAGGCACGCAACAAGGGCGAGATCGAAGAGCAAGTGCGTCAACGGTTGGCGCAGGTGCCCGGCATTGCGTTCGGCCTGACCCAGCCCATCGCGATGAGGGTGGATGAGTTGGTGTCCGGAGTCCGCTCACAGGTGGCCGTCAAGCTGTTCGGCGACGATCTGGAGATTTTGCGGGCCAAAGGCGATGACATCGCTCGCGCCCTGCGACAGGTCAAGGGCCTGTCCGATCTTCGAATGGAGCAGGTGTCCGGTCTGTATTATCTGATGATGAAGATCGACCGCTCCAAAGTTGCGCGGTATGGAATCAACGTGTCGGACATCACGGAGGTCATCAAGGCCGTCGGGCCCGGTATCGGAGCGGGGGAAGTCTTCGAAGGACAGTGGCGATTCCCGATTGTCGTCAAATTCCCGGACGACCGGCGGAACGACGTCGAAGCGATCGCCGCTCTATGGGTGACGGCACCGGACGGTTCTCGTATTCCCTTGCGGGAACTGGCCGATGTCAGGATCGTGGAGGGACCGGCCCAAATCAGTCGCGAGCAGGCCAGCCGCCGCCTCGTGATCGAAGCCAATGTCATCGGGCGTGATCTGGTCGGCGCCGTCGAAGAGGCACAGAAGGTCGTCTCCCAGCAGGTGAAGCTTCCACCCGGCTATTACATCACGTGGGGCGGACAGTTTGAAAACCAGAGACGAGCGATGGCCCGTCTGGCCTTGGTCGTGCCGATGGTCATCGGGCTGATTTTTCTCTTGCTCTATCTGACGTTTGGCTCATGGAGACAAGCGGCGCTGATTATGTTGGCCATCCCGTTTGCGATGGTCGGAGGGCTGGTAGCCCTGAAACTGAGGGGACTGTATCTCTCGGTCCCCGCCTCTGTGGGCTTCATCGCCCTGTTCGGTGTCGCTGTGCTGAACGGCACGGTCAAGATCTCGTTCATCAATCAGTTGCGGCAACAGGGGGTCCCGCTGGATGAAGCCGTCGTGACCGGTATGGTGCTGCGTCTTCGGCCGGTGCTGATGACTGCCTGTGTGGCCGCGCTGGGGCTCACGCCGTTGCTCCTGGCGACCGGTCCCGGTTCAGAAGTTCAGCGGCCGCTGGCGACGGTGGTGATCGGGGGGCTGATCTCGTCCACCCTGTTGACGCTGATTGTGCTCCCGGTCCTGTACCGGTGGCTTGAACGGCGCGCCGAGGCGAAGGGACCGTGATGTCCGGCGAGGCGACGTCAAGACGAGACGGACCGAGTTCGGGGTCAGCTCGTCCGAGAGCGCGCATCTCGAAGGAGGAGGCGATGAGTAGTTGGAATCGAACGAACCGCATTGTCGATGAGACTCATCAAACGTGCGTCCTTGGCAATTGCCGGGATCGCGGTCTGTGGGTTCTCTAACGCCCGGAGCTCCTTCGGAAGCCAGTCCTTGAAGTCGTAGCTTCGCTCCGGCGCGAGCGTGGTGCGGCCTGTTTCAACGTGCTTTGTCTTCTGGTTCAATCATGGTACCCGGTGCTTTCGTTCCGCGCACCGCATCATCATCTTCATCTTCTTCTGCCGTCCAACTATTAAGTCTGCTGCAGGCTACCCGCGCAGCATAGCACGGGAGCCTAGGCAGCTCACTGGATGGCGAGTCTAAAAGGAAATCCGGCACTTATCAAGAGATCGCTTCGCGCGAGCTAGCCGAGATAGACCGCAAATCTCGCAGTCTATCCGGCTATCAGCCCGCAGTATATCCCAGCCAACAACTCGCGGTCAGAGGCGGTCCGCCGGGCTGTCCACCCCGCACCCGCCTCGATTCAGGACATGCGTGTCGATCATGGTGGTACCCACGTCCTTATGCCCAAGGAGCTCTTGGACTGTGCGGATGTCGTAGCCATCCTGCAGGAGGTGAGTCGCAAAGGAATGGCGCAACGTGTGGCAACTGGCCGGCTTGGCGATCCCAGCCTTGCGGGCGGCTTCTTTGACGGCCTTCTGCAGGACGGATTCGTGCAGGTGATGTCTGGACGGCTCACACGTCACCGGATGGGTGCAATGCTTCGAGGTTGGGAAGACCCACTGCCAGCCCTACTCTCGGCTCGCCTGGGGATGCTCCCGATCCAATGCAGTCGGCAGGACAACACGGCCTAGATCCCCGCTCCAGATCATACTGGTGTTGCCGCTTCATCTTCTCAAGGTGCCGGGCCAGGGGGGCTTTGACGGCGGTGAGAAGCATCGTGCGCGTGCGACCCAAAATGATGACCGTCGCCGCCATCAGGGGTGGCTTGCTCCCTATCATGTGGACCACCGGGACCGGCGCCGACATGATGAAACGCATCGCCGCGCCGATGATCGGCGGCATGGTGAGCTCGACCGTGCTGACATTGCTGGTGATTCCGGTAATGTATGCCTTGTAGTATGACCGATCGCTGTCGGCCAAGAGAGTCATCAAGCGTCTGACATTTCCGGAATGAACAGAAGGTCGATCACCATGCCATTCAATAAGAACGTGCAAGATGGAACCGACAGGATTTCCAGACGTCTGCTGCTGAAACGAGCCGGGGCACTGGGATTGTTGGCGACGATCCAGTCGCTCCTTCCCGCGTGTGCGGGCCGTGCGACACGCCCTGCGACCGCTGCCGGCACACAACCTTCGGTCCTAAGCGGCGAGCTGATCGATCTCGTGATCGACGAGCGATCCTTCACGGTCGATGGACGGATCGGCACCGCCGTCACGATCAACGGTACGGTTCCCGGGCCGTTGATTCGACTGACTGAAGGGCAAGAGGTTACGATCCTCGTGACGAATCGCTTGCGGGAGCCGACATCGATTCACTGGCACGGCATTCTGCTGCCATTTGAGATGGATGGAGTCCCCGGCGTGAGTTTCGCAGGTATCGAACCGGGAACCACCTTTTCCTATCACTTTCCGGTGAAACAGAGCGGTACCTATTGGTACCACAGCCATTCAGGTGGTCAGGAATTACAGGGCATGTACGGACCATTGATCATCGAGCCGAGGGAACCGGAGTCTGTTGGGTATGACCGTGACTATGTGGTGCTGTTGTCGGACTGGAGCCTTGAAAATCCGGAGACAATTCTGGCCAACATCAAGAAAACAAGCGGGTACTACAACTTTCAAAAACGGACGGCGGTGGAATTCGTGGCGGACGTACAACGCATGGGGTTCTGGCCGGCGCTTGAGGATTACTTGCTGTGGGACTGGATGAGAATGGACCCCACGGATTTTGCCGACGTGACCGGCTCCGTTTTGACCTATCTGATGAACGGGCTCTCGCCGACTGACAATTGGACGGGGCTGTTTCGTCCCGGCGAGGCGGTACGGTTGCGATTGATCAATGCCGCGGCTGCGACGTTCTTCGACGTGCGCCTACCGGAACTCACCATGACGGTCGTGCAGGCCGATGGGCAGAATGTCCAGCCGGTCACGGTGGAGGAACTGCGTATGGGGCCGGCTGAAACCTATGATGTGATCGTTCATCCGCAGGACAACCGAGCCTATACCGTTTTTGCCGAGGCGATGGATCGAAGCGGTTATGCGAGGGGCACGCTCGCGCCGCGATCTGGCATGAGCGGCGACCTTCCCCCGCGCCGCCCGCGCCCCCTCCGCACGATGGAGGACATGGGGATGGGGATGGAAGGCATGGCCATGGCCGGGGTGGATGCGGGGCGTGACGAGCACCGGTCACATGGAAGGGCACAGGCTCGGCACGGATCGCCTGGCCATTCACCCCATCAGAGTCAAGCGGGACATGACCAGGGGCATGACCATGAAACGGCAGGGAGGCGAGTTCCCTCCCGTGACGTTGGTGTTGAGTGGGTACGGCATGGGCCCGACGACCATGGAGCCAGCAATCAGACGGTCGCTGAATATTCGCGAAACCGATGGATGGAGCCAGGAACGGGGCTCGACCAAACGGAGCGGCGGGTATTGGTCTATGCCGACTTGAAGCGGCTCACTCCCATAGATGACCGGCGGGAGCCGGAACGGACGATCGAACTCCATCTCACCGGCCACATGGTACGGTATCTCTGGTCGTTCGATGGCAAGAAGTATTCGGAGGCTCCCGCACCGATCCCCCTTCGCGACGGCGAGCGGCTGCGGCTGGTCTTCGTAAACGATACGATGATGGAGCATCCGATTCATCTGCATGGAATGTGGATGGAGCTGGAAAATGGCGCGGGCGAGTTTCTGCCTCGCAAACATACGGTGATCGTCAAACCGGCGGAACGTCTGTCCGTTGCCGTGACGGCTGATGCCCCTGGGCGATGGGCGCTCCACTGTCATCTCTTGCTGCATATGGAGGCCGGGATGTTCAGAGTCGTCGAGGTTGCCGGCGGCGAGCGGAACGGCCTGTCATGAGGACTGTGCACCCATGGCTGTGGGTGGCGATTTTGGGTTGCTCCACGGGGATCGGTCTGGTCTCTCATGCCGATGCACAAACATCGGCCGAATCTCCTGCGATGCCACAAACCGCGTCGTCTCCACCGACAAGCTGGCCGAGCCCCGTCCATGATCAACGGCCCTATCTGTTTGTGCTTATGGACCTGTTGGAATATCGGCCTGCCGGAGGCGCAAGGCCGGAGCGAGACGACTATCGATGGGATCTCGACGGCTGGTACGGCGGCGACCATCACCGGCTGTGGTTCAAAAGTGAGGGACAGCAGGATACGGCGTTCAAGGCGGACTATGATGTGGACTTCCAACTGTTGTACGGCCGGTTCATTGCGAAGTATTACGATGTGCAGATCGGCTCGCGCATTGAAACGCAACAGTTTCGCGGACGGAATGTGACGCGCGGGCTGGGCGTGATCGGCATCCAGGGCCTGGTGCCTTATAATTACGAACTGGAAGCCGCGCTGTTCATCGACCAAGGCGGTCATGTTTCGGGGCGGCTGTCGTTGACGAAGGATTTCTTGCTGACACAACGACTGATTCTGCAAGGACGGTTCGAAACGAACGTGGCGGCGCAACGGGTCGAGCGATTTACCACCGGCGCCGGGCTCAATAATCTGGAGTTCGGGCTGCGGCTCCGCTATGAGATCCGACGGGAATTCGCCCCCTATGTGGGGTTTTCGATCGATCGAAGTTTCGGCGAGACCGCCACGTTGGTCAGGGAAGAAGGAGGTAATCCGAGTCAGGTTCGATTTGTGGCGGGCGTCAGGCTTTGGTTCTAAGAGAGGCCCGTTTCTTCCTTTCTCTATTCAGAAGACGCCTCTTTCGAATATCGTGCAGAAGCCGGTTTCCTGTGATAGGTTCGCGCAGCATTGCCATTTGGATCGGGGGCCATATGATCAAAAGGGAGTGCGGCCAGTGGAGAATCGCCGGTTGATGAAGAGATGGGCCGTCTGGGGCATGAAGGCGGGATGGGCTGTGGTCATCTGCTTGCTGCTAGAGATGCCGGAGAGTCGTGCGGCCGGCGGCCAGGATTTGCAGAGTCAAGTGAAGGCCGCCGCCGGCAAGGTGATTCCGGCGGTGGTGAGCATCGCCTCCACCGTGGTGGTACGCGAGCAGACCTTCAGTGATGAGGCGTTGCCGTTCGGGCTGTTCAAGGAGCCTCCGACGCGCCGACAGTACGGTCAAGGGTCCGGTGTGATCGTCTCGTCGGATGGATTGATCGTCACGAACAACCATGTGGTGGCTGACGCCGTTGACGTTGAGGTGATCTTGTCCGATCGCCGCCAGTTCAAAGGGAAAGTAGTGGCGAGCGATCCAAAAACCGACGTGGCGGTGGTCAAGATTCAAGCGACGAATCTTTCAGCGGCGACGTGGGGCGATTCGAGCAAGCTCGCGGTGGGTGACTTTGTCCTGGCGATCGGCAGTCCGCTCGGACTGAGTCGCACCGTGACCTTCGGCATCGTGAGCGCGGTGGGGCGGGCGGACGTGGGAGTGGCGGACTTCGAGGACTTCATTCAAACCGATGCACCGATCAATCCGGGGAATTCGGGAGGTGCCCTTGTCAACATCCACGGCGAGCTGGTGGGCATCAACACGGCGATCGCGAGCCCCACCGGCGGGAACGTGGGGGTCGGCTTTGCGATCCCCAGCAACATGGCCCGCGCCGCGATGCAGAGTTTGCTCAAAACGGGGCGGGTCGTGCGAGGATTTCTGGGAGCCTCGACCCAAGATGTGAGCCCCATGTTGGCGAAGATTTTCCACCTCCCCGATATCAAGGGTGCGATTGTGACGGATGTGCAGCCGAAAGGGTCGGCCGAACGGGCCGGCCTGAGACGCGGCGATGTGGTGGTGCGGTTCGACGGCCGTGATGTGATGGATAGCGGACACCTGCGCAATCTCATCGCGCAAGCTTTGATCGGTAGCAAACATCAAGTCGATCTCATCCGGGACGGTAGACCGTATCAGGCCGAACTGGTGATTCAAGAGGCTCCGCGCGAGCGGGCCAAGAAGACCCAGCTCTCGTCGTCCGCCGCCTCCGCCGTGCATCCGCTCTCCGGCGTGGTGTTCGACGACATCACCGTCTCGCTGGCGAGGCAGATGGACTTACCCGTCACAAGCGGTGTCGTCGTGACCGATATTGAGGAAGGAGCGCCGGCCGAGGTGTCCGGTTTGCAGCCGGGCGACGTCATTCTCGAACTCAACCGACAGCCCGTTTCGAGTTTTTTCACCCTGCAGCGGCTGGCCGACCCTCTCAAGCCGACCGATCTCGCCTTGCTGCTCGTCAACCGACAGGGCAATGTCCTGTACATTCCGATTCAGGGAGAGTAGCAGGGAGAGTAGAAGGTCGGGTCGTTTCCATTCACATCATGTCGAACGACCGCCGGATATTCAAACCGCTGCGTGCTGCAATGCCGCATGATGATTCGAGAAAGAGTTCCTCTCCTTGGAAGAACGATGGGACGACGATTTTTCCGAATCTTGCGGGCGGCAAGCAGGAGCGTTTTATCGGGAGACGAACAATTGAAGGTCGAAGGCCCGTTCCGTGAACCAGACGAGCGCGATGGCAATGACGGCCAGCGATCCGCCGGTCAGGATTAGTCTCGGGTAGGACCGGGAATGGCGGATCAGGTAGGCCAATGGCAAGAACGCGGCGACGATGACGATCTGGCCGAGTTCCACCCCGATGTTGAAGCCGACCAAGCTCAGCAGCAACGAATCCTGAGCCAGTCCCAGATCCGTCAACACGGCGGCGAATCCAAATCCATGAATCAGGCCGAAGCCGAACGCGACCGCCCATCGTCGGGCGATCATCATCGGGTACAGATTCCCGATTCCCGTGAGCACGACCGAGGCGGCGATCGTCGATTCCACGAAGCGGGACGGTAAGCGGACGATATCGAGGGCGGCCAGGCTCAAGGTCAGCGAATGGGCGACGGTAAAGGCTGTGACG
>JAIWOH010000165.1 GCA_020216985.1 Nitrospira sp. | reverse complement strand
ATGTTGACGACGTTCCACCAGACCGTAGAGAAATCCGTAACGGCCCGCCAACGGCCGTCGATTCGGACTAAGACGGCGGGAAGAAGAAGGGCGAGCAGAAACAAAACATGGTCGAACCCCAGCCAGATATGCCAGATGCCCTCGTGAATGAATTGGGCGCTTTCGACCCAGCGCGATCGGGTCGCCATGGAGACTGTTTGAGCCGGAGACTCCTGGCTGAAAATGGCGGTGCCGGTTTGTTCGCCTTGGGTCAGGCGCAGGAGCCCCTTGTGTTGCGCGTCGATATCAAAAAGCAATCGATAGTCCGCATGGAGCCGTTGGATTGTCCGACCGCAATCCGAACGGAAACGCAGGACCGCGTAGGCTCCGTCTGTGTGATGATCGATGAGTTGTTCCAGCACTTGAGTCGCACAGGTCTGTCGATCGGCTGATAGCGTCAGACGAGACAGGGCATAGGCCCGGATCTCATCATGCTTGTTCCGGACTTCTCCCCAGGTGAGTTCCCCGTTTCCATCACCGTCTAATCCGATCGCGTTGTCGAGATCGCGTAACGCGATATCCCACCGCCCTTCAACGTGATCGTTCCGAATCGACAGGGAGAGATAGCTGTCGCTGGGCTTGTGGGCCCAAGCGGGAAGGCCGACGAGAAGCCAGGCGATGACAAGCAGGGTGCGCATTATAATGCGACCTCCTGGAATTGCCGCGCGAGCCGTTGCAGATGAACGTCTTCCACGCGGTTATGCGTCATCCAATCGAGCACCGGTTGAGCTGCCGCGCGGTTTCGAGCTGTCAGCGCACATTCGAGGAGGAGCCTGGCATCCGCCGGTTCCCGCTGGACGTTCCAATTCTCACGGGCTAACGACAACGCTCGTTTCGAATCCCCCAACACCGCCAGCGCAAACCGCGCTTCCTCCCTGACATGGACGGTCGTTCCGCGCTCGCGAGCCGCGGCGAAACGGGCCGCCAATTCGGTCGTAT
Source organism: Nitrospira sp. (assembly GCA_020216985.1). Classification (GTDB taxonomy): domain Bacteria; phylum Nitrospirota; class Nitrospiria; order Nitrospirales; family Nitrospiraceae; genus Nitrospira_D. The sequence goes on along the minus strand of JAIWOH010000165.1, from coordinate 9,022 downwards.
GGTTCCGGAGCGCGGGCAGGTTCAACGCCTGCTCCGCCATCGCCAATCGCAAGAGCAGTCCATCGGCTCGTGTTTCAGATCGGAGTAAAGAAACGACGTCCTGATAGCGACGCCGATCCAGCAGGAAATCCGCGTAGGCGCCGAGCAAGTATTGATCCTTGATGCCGACCTTAAAGGCTTCGACGAAAGCTTGCTCGGCATCGCGAATGGCTCCGGCGCGGGCGGCTGTTTCGGCCAGGATCGTCGCGATCCAAATCCGCTCTCGACCTGAGAGACTCGGGGCAGAAAGCACCGCCTGGAGTGCCGCTCGGCTCTTTGCCGACTGGCCTGTCACGCCGGCAATATCGCTCAAACATCCAAGCAGCACGTGTGAAGCAGCCAACCGTGCAAGTCTCAGGCAGGCTCGGCGCGCATCGTCATAGTGCGCCTGGACCTGGAAAATGGAGGCTTTGGTAAGCCAGGCTTGGGCGTTGGTTGGTTGGACCGCTAACGCCTTATCGAGGTCGGCCAAGGCGAGATCGAATTCATGGGCGTTTTGCCTGATCGTCGCTCGCAAGAGGAGTACGGCAGGCGGAGGGGTCGGTTCGCTCCACCAAAGACTGAGAGCCGCCTGCGCTTGCCCAAGAAAACGGGGGTCGCCTTCCGATCGCCCTTGTTCAATGTAACGAGCGGCCAGTTTGACGGCGGTCTCGAGATTGCGGGGATTCCGCCGCAGATCGGCTCGCAGGGCTTCGAGCTCGCGCGCGATGGGATCAGCCCTCCTCAAACTCAGCCGCTCAAGAACCTGCGCATCATCCGTCGGCAGGTAGGGCTCGGAGGACGAGGCGCCGACGTCACTCAATACGAACCATCCGATCACGCCGACAACGGTAAAGAATCGATTCATGGTCTATTCTCGAATGTCGGTGCGGCCGGCCGGTTCATGTCATGCCCGGGAACGGTGGGAGACGCCGCACCGAGGTTCGTCGCCTCCCACTATGGCGGTTACTGGTTCTCCTGAGGATCGATATGCCGACGGTCTCGTCCGTCATGCGGGGTCGGAAGGAAGGGAAACCCCAAGGCAATACCGTTGGCGGTCTTGTTGCCGCCGACGGACCCGACGTTGAAATTCACACCGTCTCCAAGATTCGGCACGGGGTTCGTCAGAATGCCGGCCACCACGCGCAAGGCCACGTCGGTGACGTCGTCGTTCGGCCTGCGGCCGTTCGGCCAACCGGCCCTATCCGGTGTCGCGTTGCCGCCGGCGTCATGGGCGAGCGGCCCCAGTCGCTTCTGGGCGGCGGCCGGAGTGGCGGGAACGTCCAGATCGACACGCAGAAGGTCGGCCAGCCTTTCATGGATTCGCCCCGAGTCGCAGACCGGTGGACCGGGTGCGTACCGAAGCAATGCGTTCACGAGATCCTCACGCCCTGCCGTCGGAAAACCGGTGCCGAACACAGTATTGAGCGCCGTGGCCAATGCGGAGTTGCAGTAGAATGAGGCAAACTCATTCTCGTCTTCCGCATCGGTCGCGTTCCACTTATCTTTCATGGTCGTCGGGATGATCAGCTCGTTCACCAACGGATTGCCCATCCGCGCCACCTGGACGAACCGACTGCTGTTCTGACGGTCGCCGTTCTTCTTGATGACGCTGACTTTCGGCCGGCTCGTGGTGGCATAGGCGCCGAGGACCTTGTTCTCCCTCGGTCCGACGAGTTCGCTGATGGGGATTTCCAAGGCGATCGTGTTGACGTTGAACCCGCTGAACGTATCGGCGTTCCCGGATGCCGGCGCTCCGACGATGATCGCGTCGTCGGCATCGTCGGCGTCGGACAGAATCGGCGAGATGTGCAGATTCAGCGTGTCGAACGTCCCACCGAGGTCGATGTAGAAGGTCTCATCACGCTGACCCGCAAACACTCGCCCGCCGTTCCTCAGCGGATAGATGCCCCTTTCGGCGAGACGCTCGTAGTTCGGCATCGTGCGCGGGCCTACGTTGGACGGGACGGCATACATCACGCCGGTGCCGAGATCTCTCGGTCGCTGGCCGTAGCGGACTTCCGTCACCGTGTAACTTTGACGGAGGAGCAGTCCTTCCGACCCGCTTCCCGTGAGGGCCGTGATCGGCGGGAGGGCGGCATAGGATAGCGGAAAGACATTGCCCGGCTGGCGGATCTCGGTCTTGAAACGGATCTGATATACGATGTCGGCGGCGATATTGTTTTTATTGTTGTCGATATGAATTTCGTACAACACGTCGTCCGCGAAGTTGAAATAGTTGGGTCCCGATCCCGGCTCCTGGCCGGGGATCACGTTCATGATCAGGACGGCTTTGTCGGGGTCCTGCCAGCTCCGGAAGAAATAGAAGTCCGTGATGTCGGCCGTCGGATCGTTGGCGATCAACGGGGCCTCGCGGTGGCTGGCAGCCAAGGCCGGCATCGCGGCAAACAGCGCCAGCACGGTCAGGATGAACGGTCGAATTCGAGCGAACATGGAGTCCTCCCTTCTGAGTTGATCCGCTCCATGAGCGGGGTGGATTACAAATCCGGCAATGAAGCCGGATCGGGTTCGGATTCGGCTTGGCTGACCAGCGCGGCCTCTTCCGACGTCAGCGCTTCTGGTTCCGGTGAATCACGTTGGTCCTCCACCGCGGCGACGGGGCCGGTCGGCGAGACGACGGGTACGGTGTCGCTGCCGCTGCAGCCGGACAAGAGTCCGAGCGCGAGCACGACGCCGAGGGACGAATACACAGACGATCTCATGGCTCCTCCTTTTGTGGTTGTCCGATGCTGTTTTCTCCGCCCGGATTGCGAGATCTTCGACGGAGAGAACGGCTTGTGATAGATCCGAGATGGCCGGTTCATCGTGCGATTCAAAAGCCGGGATGCGCCGGCATCCAACCGGCGCCAGGACGTCATTGGCTCCGTCATCGATGAGCACGGCGCGCGACAGGGTGCGTCCGGTCTCCACTTTTGTGAACCTGTCGAACGGATGTTTCTGCGCCAGTGGTGCCGGCCAATCGGCTTGCCGCCTTGAATCCTCTCCATAGGGGAGAGCCGGGATCGATCACGTGTCGTGAGGTCGTCGAGGCGAACGAGGGCTGCGGCGGCCGAGCGCAAGGCCGTCCGGGCGAATCGACGCAGGTCTTGCTTGGGCGTCTTCCGGCGAGGAGACAGATTGATATCCGGCTCACGATAGATATTCATCGGGCGACTCCTGATTGCGCGGAGGTTCCAGTTGCACCGTCATGACTTCCGGATTCCAGTACCCCCACATGGGTTGAATTTTCCCTTGGTCATTGAGTTCGAATGCGTCGATGCCTTCGAAGACGACCAGCCTGCCGTTTTTGTCGACGCCGCGTGCCGTGAACTTCACGGCCGTTCGATTCGCCGATGCCACGACCAAGTCTTCGGTGACGTCAATCGTCTGAAACCGTTCGACCATGTCCGTAAAGAATCGGCGCAACGCCGCGCGGTCTTGCAGCGAGCGGCGACGAGGGGCTCGTGGCTGATCGGGCGGTCTCCAAAGCAGGAGAGCCACGCGTCGGAGTTCCGATGTCGTATCGCGGCGAAATATTCGGTGATGACGGATCGGGCGGGGTTCGATGTCATGTCGAGTCTCCTTCGTTCGATGGATAACATTTTCAGACGGAGGATCCGCGCTGCGTTCGTCGGATGGATCCGGCTCGTGTTGCCGACATGCTTCGATCGCCCGTCTTCGCATCCTGATCCGGAACCCGAGTGAGAAAGCGTTGGTATCATCAGCGTTCGCGATGCGGATCCGGCCAGCGATTCAGCTTGCGCCGGCCCTTTGTTCCTCATTACGAGACGATGGTCGATTCGGATCTGTCGTTTTGATGATGTCGATTCCGGCATGATGTCCGAGACGGCGATCTCTGTGGCAGCCTGACTACGCCGATCCAGATTTTTTCATTCCCGATTTTTAATTTTCGAATGCCTTAAAGCGGACCACCTTCGTCTCACCCAGGCGTTTCCGGCTGGATGAGCGAACATGACTGGAAGCCTAGCCGACCCTGGTCCGTCCGAACCGGCTCTGTCTGAAGACGGCGGCGGAGAGTGTGTCTCAGTATCATTGGGACTGCTCCTCTGTCTCGTGGTGCCGTCCATGTCGGCGGCTCATTCCCCATTACGAGGCGATCGTCTGGTCGGATCTATTTTCGGATTTATTTTCTATGGGGGCGGGTTTTCTTGCCGGTCCCTGTATGCGGTGTTATAGTGCCCGGCGCGATCGAGCGATCAATCGCCAGCAAGCAGCAATCCGATCGTCCTCCTTAGCCCGTACTCGTCGAGTGGTGGAGGACCGTATGCCGATCATGACCATGGAACCGACCAAACCGGCGCAAGACGAAGAGTGGGCCGATCTGATCGCCCTCACCGCGCAGGGCGATCAGGCTGCGCTCGCCACCTTGTACGATCGGACAAGCCCCCAGGTGTTCGGGTTTGTCCTCAAGATTCTCAAGCGTCGCGAGGTTGCCGAGGAAGTTACGTTGGACGTGTATACTCAAGTATGGCGTCAGGCCCATACCTATGACCGGGCCCGAGGCGCGCCCGGCGCCTGGTTGATGATGTTGGCGAGAACGAGGGCGATCGACCGATTCCGCGCAGGCGCAGCCGAGCATGGACGGTTGGAACCGTTGGATGCCGCCGAGTTGTTCGCCAATGACGGGGATACGCCGGAACAGGATATGGTGGGACAAGAGCGCCGACGATTCGTGCGGCGGGCTTTGGCGACGTTGACCGACGAGCAACGCGGCGCGATCGCGTTGGCCTATTTTTACGGATTGAGCCAGAGCGAAATTGCGGAGCACCTGGGGTTGCCTCTCGGTACCGTGAAGACGAGAATCAGATTGGGCATGCTCAAATTGCGCGAAGCCCTGGCTCCCTATGAGGAAGGGTTGACGCCGTGACGGAGATCGAATTGCCTCGAGACCGGGAAGAAATGGCGATGCTCAGGGCTCTGGGGATTCTGGATGTCCAGGATCGGCAGGCCTTGGCGGGGACGGTCGAAGATGAATCGGCTTCCTTTCGGCGAACCGTCCGGGTGTATGAAGAGCTTGCCGGACTTCTCGCCTATGCGGTGAAACCGGTGCCGCCGCCGCCGACTCTTCGCGACCGGCTTGTCGATCGGATTGCGCTGGAAGCGACCCACGAAGCCGCGCAATTCGAATTGACCGCCGATACCGTGGCTTTCGGCGCTGGTTCCGTCAAACCGAGCGATTCGCTCAGAGAGCGACTCCTCTCCCGTATTGGAAGTCATCAAGCCGTTCGGAACGCCGACGCGATGTCCGGCCTGCGGAGCGACGATCCGATCGATGAACGTAGCCCCGTTCTTCCTCAAGACGCCGGTCTTCCGGCCGACCGGTGGCGATCGCGTTGGACCGTCATGAAACACCTCCTGCGGACTTGTCTGATCCGTTTGGTCACGTCCGAGCGGGTCGGGTACTGGAAAGACAAGATCGCCGGCAGACAACCGATCAAAGGTCTGACCTTCATCAAGGCCTCGGAGGGAACGTGGCGAGAAATCGCTCCAGGAGTCACGGCCAAACTGCTCTCATTCGATCCGGCCTCCCGGCGGATCACCACGCTCCTCCGTTTCGCGCCCGGCACGCGGTATGCTCCGCATCGGCACACCGCCGTGGAAGAGCTCTATGTACTGGAAGGCGGTTGCCGGATCGCCGGGCGTCCGATGGCGGTCGGGGACTATCACCGCGCCGAAGCCGGAACCGTCCATCAGGATACGTCGACGGACGACGGGTGTCTGCTCCTCGCGATTTCCTCTCCCCAGAACGAAACGGTGCCGTAAGTTGTCCAATGCCGAATCGCCGTTCCGGCGTACATCCGTTTCTCCAAAAGTTCCGTAAAGCATGTTGAAGGAGAATCGGTCGGTTGCGATCCGGCGCCAAGAATGCTATGAAAATTAAAATCGTGCTACGACCATTCTGGAGAATGTCATGAAGGAATTGGTGCGATTCGGAGTCTCGCTCGACCGGCGGTTGTTGGACGCCTTCGACCGCCGTATCAGGACGCGCGGCTACACCAACAGGTCGGAGGCGCTTCGGGATCTGATCCGCGACGATCTCGTCGGGCAGGAATGGGATCATAACCAGGAAACCGTCGGGACCGTCACTTTCGTCTACGACCACCACGTGCGGGATTTGACCGGAAAATTGACCGACATCCAACACGAGCATCAGGGATTGATCCTTTCCAGCATGCACGTGCATCTCGACCACGCCCATTGTCTTGAGGTGGTCGTCGTGCGAGGGCGCGGAACCGATATCAAGAAGCTGGCCGATGCTTTGATCAGCGTCAAGGGCGTCAAGCACGGCAAGCTCACGATGACGACCACGGGGAAAGGGGTCGTGTAAGTCATGCGAGTCTGCGTGATCGACGGGCGAGGCGGCGGGCTGGGCCGGCTGCTGGTCTCCAGGCTTCGCGGGGCGCTGGGTGAACGTCATGCCGTCGTCGCGTTGGGCATCACGTCCGCCGCCGCAAAGGCAATGAGGGAGGCCGGTGCGTCGTGTGTCAACGTCGGGCAATCGGCCATCGTGGACACTTTGCCGACCGTGGACGTCATCGTGGGCACGTTAAATCTTGTGTTGCCGGGAGCGATGGACGAAGAAGTCACGCCGGCCGTCGCCCGGGCCATTCTGAACGCCAAGGCCAAGAAGGTCTTGCTTCCCGTGAATCGTGCGCAGGTTGAAATCGTAGGGACCGAGGATTGCACGCTTGACGCATTGATCGCGCGGTCTCTCGCTCGCATCGCGAGGTTCGCCGGGACGTCCTGCCCGGACTAGTCTGGCCGTTCCGCTTCAACGTTGTTCGGTGGGCCACGAAGGTCTGCGCCGGCCGATGAGAGGGCCGTCGGAGGGCCGTCGTGGGCGTCTCATCCGCCCGCACGATGACTGCAAGGGGAGAAAGACGCATGGCGCATCTCATCATGATTTTGGCTGCAGTGATGTGGGGTTGGGGCGGGGAGGTGGTATGGGCTCATGATCCGGACGAGGAAGCCCTGGCAATTCCGGAGGTCGCGGTCATCGGCGAAGAACCGGTTGCCGCTTCGTCACAGCAGTTCATCCCGGACAAGGAAATTCTCCTCCAGCCCCAAGGTCGTCCCGCGCAGGTGCTTCGATTGATTCCCGGCTTCGTGGCCGTCGAACATTCCGGCGGCGCCGGCAAGGCCGATCAATACTTCCTTCGAGGCTTCGACGCAGATCACGGGACGGACGTCGGCTTTTTTCTCGACGGCATGCCGATCAACTTGAGAAGCCACGCGCATGGACAAGGGTACACCGATCTCAACTTCATCATCCCGGAAACGATCGAGGGCATCGACGTCCACAAGGGGGCCTATCTCCCGGAATACGGCGATTTCGTCACGGCGGGCGCGGTGAATTTTCGGACGCGCGATCTGGTCATGGAAGGAGTGGTTCAAGGCGCGGGCGGAGAATTCAGCACCCAGCGATACCTCCTGATGTTTTCCCCGACCACGGAGCGCACGCGCACGTTGGTGGCCGCCGAGGGATTCTACACGAACGGGCCGTATCTCAACGACAACCAATACCACCGAGCCAACGTGCTGGGAAAGCTCACGACTAACCTGACCGGGCGGGATGAACTGCGATTCACCGCGACGTTTCTCCAGGCAAGATGGGACGGCTCCGGCGAAATTCCGCTCCGCGCGGTGACGACCGGTTTGCTCGATCGCTTCGGGGCCGTCAACCCCTATGAAGGGGGCAACACGCTCCGAACGACGGGCCATCTGGACTATCACTACGATACGACGTCCGGCGGGCGGTTGTTTCTCAACGTGTACGGCCAATACTATCGATTGGATCTGTTCACCGATTTTACGTTTTTTTTGAACGATCCGGTCAACGGCGACGGGTTCGCGCAATTCGATCGCCGGGTGATGTACGGTGGCGACGTCGGCTACCAGCAGCGAATGGATCTCTTCGGCATGCCGGCCATCGGGACCGTGGGGTTCCAGACTAGAGCGGACGCCGTCTCTACGAAATTGGGTACGCAAACGTTGCGGGTTCCCACCGGCACCACCGTTGATAGTGAGACCTTCACGGTCTCCTATGCCCCGTTCGCCAAAGCGGAGATTCAGCCGCTCTCGTGGATGCGATTCGCGGGAGGAGTGCGCGGGGAATTTTTCACGTTCCATGTGACGAATCGATGCGGCACCTGCGTGGAGCAACCGGAGGGGCGGAAAGGGTCCGGCATCATTCTCCCGAAGATGAGCATGATTCTCGGCCCCTGGGCCAGGACGGAGTTCTTTGTCAACTACGGCGAAGGGTTCCACAGCAACGACGCGAGGTCGGCGGTGGCGCTCGGCGCGTCGCCGCTGGCGCGGGCGCGAACCTACGAGGTCGGGGTCCGATCGAGACCATGGGGATCGGAAGGGCTTGAGCTGATCGCCACGGCGTGGCGCTTGGATCTCAAGTCGGAGCTTGTCTTCGTCGGCGACGAAGGAACGACCGAGATCCGCGGGGCCACCAGGCGGCAGGGAGTGGAAGTGGCGGCGAGGGGACAGGTCTGGGGGCCGTTGTACGTCCACGGCAGCTTCACCTGGACCCATGCGGAATTCAGAAACGGCGACGCCGTTCTGTTGGCGCCGGAATACACGGCCTACGGCGCGGCCATTCTGCACTGGCCGGAAGGACTGACCTCCCAACTGCAAGCGACGTATTTGGGCGTTCGGCCGCTCGTCGAGGATCGGAGCATCAGGTCGCCGTCGTGGATCACGTTCGATCTGTCGCAGCGGTATCGTCTTCCCGTGCGATTGCCGCACGGGCGGCTCGAAGCCTTTTGGTTCGTGCAGAATCTGTTCAATACCGAGTGGGAACAGGCGATCTTCGCGTTCGAATCGCGACTGAGAAACGAGCCGGCCGGGGTCACGGACATCCACTTCGTGCCGGGCAATCCCCGGACCTTCCTGGGCGGGATGGCGTGGTATTTTTGAACGAATTGTTTGTGAGAATGATGGTTTGCTTGGCCGGTGCCTATGAGGTAATATC
>JAIWOH010000170.1 GCA_020216985.1 Nitrospira sp. | reverse complement strand
ATAAAGTTGAGGCGAAGGAAGATCGGCCGGAAGTGCGAGCGCTGTACATTGAAGCCAAGATGAACAACATCGATCTCAAACTGGCTAAGAACTACTTGCTTCCCAAATTTGATTTTGAGGGAGGGCGGATGGATGCGCCTGCGGACTGGATCGTAGGCGTGGGATATCGCTATGCGACACAGTTTGCCATGCCGCTCTTCCAACGGGAGGGCCGAGGGAAAGTCTTGTATGCGGAGGCGGAGCAACAACGGTTGGTCTTGAGCCAGGTGTATGCCGAACAGCAAGTGAGTATCGATGTGGACAACTGGCTCTCGGCGATCGTTCGGGCTCGAGATCGGGTACGAGCGGCGACAGAAGCCTATCGACTGGCCAAGGCTCTGGAAGAGGGCGAGAGAAAACGATTCGATATGGGAATCTCCAGCATTTTATTCGTGAATTTGCGAGAACAGAATGCCGTCGAGGCGGCGTTTGAACTCTATCAAGCGCGGTACGATTATGATTTGGCGCGAGGCGGCCTGCTCTTGGCGAGGGGGGCCTTGTCGAAGCCGGTAGGGGATACGGTGTTGGCGAAATACGGAGATCCGCTGACGGCGGCGGGTAAGAACGGTTACAAACAACCGGGGCGCGATTAATTCGACAACAAAGGAGTCTCCTTTCGTGATCGCTTTGTTGGTAGCGTTATTAGTCTCGTTGGTCTGGATACCGGTGACCGTCTTGGCGGAAGCGCCAACGGTCATGGGATCATCGAAGCAGGCTCCGATACGAACCGCTCCACTGACCATTGAAGAGGTGCTGGCCAGGATTGAGTTGACTCATCCATTGATTCGAGCGACTGGATTGGAACGGGCGCAGGCTCGAGCGAAGATCTTGAAGGCGCTGGGGGCCTGGGAGCCGAAATTGCGAAACGAGGTCGAAGTCGACCGGTTTCAAACGTGGAACCTGACGAACGTACAAGGTGTGCCGAATACCCTGGTGGCTGGTTATAGCGATACCATGCTCAAGATTGGGCACCCCTATGGGTTCAATATTTTCGGCGGTATCCGTCACGGTTTTGGAGATCGTGCGACCGTCTCGAGTTCAGGGGCTATTTCTCGTTCTCCGCATGGAGGACCAGTGGCGTTCCCTGAGGATCTCGAACTTTTTTATCCAAATCAAATGGCCATCTTTGGCGGAGAATTCAATCTGCTGCGCGGCTTCATGATCAACGATGAGTTCGCCGAGTTCCAGCAGGCCGAACTGGCTGGACCGTTAGCTGAGGTCAAAGTTGCGCAGACGCGGCAAGATCTGTTCTTGGCCGGGGCCGTGCAGTACTGGGATTGGCAGTTGGCGGTCAAGCAGGCCGAGGTTCAAAAACAGGCTCTGCGGGTCGCGGAGGATCGCCTTGTGTTCATTGAGGGGAAAGCAAAGGCGGGGCTGGTGTCACCGCTCGATGTCGTTGAGGCAGGTCAAGAAGTCCAGCGACGGCGCGAGGCCGCCATTGCCGCTCAACGAAAATTGGAATATGAACAGTACAAACTGTCTCTATTCCTTTGGGAAAAGGAGGAACCGATTACTCCTCTGCCTGAGTGGGCGCCGGAGTTCGGGGGGGAAACACCCTTGCCGACTGAAGATGAAATCGTCGAGGCCAAAGTTGCAGCTAAGGAAGACCGCCCGGAAGTGCGCAAGCTGGCGATCGACGTTCGGATGAACAACATTGATCTCAAACTGGCCAAGAACAAACTGCTTCCTAAGCTGACGGTTGAGGGCGGGCGATCGGTGGGGGGTATCTACTGGATTGGAGGATTCGGCTACCGGGTAGGAACCGTACTCAGCATGCCGTTGTTCAACCGAGAAGCCCGTGGCAAGGTGGCCCATGCAGAGGCCGAGCAAGAACGACTGACGTATGACCTGTGGAATGCCGAGCAAAAAGTCAGCCTCGACGTTGATAACTGGGTGTCCGCCATCGTGCGGGCCAGGGACCGGGTGAAAGCGGCCAGAGAAGCGTATCAATTGGCGCAGACTTTGTTGGCCGGTGAGCAGAAGCGATTCGACATGGGTGTAACCAGTCTCTTGTTCGTGAATCTGCGAGAGCGGAATGCCGTCGAGGCTGCTTACGAGCTGTATCAGGCACAATACGATTATGACTTGGCACGGGGAGGCTATTTATGGGCCAAGGGGGCGCTGTCGAAGCCTGTGCCCGATAGCATTTTGGCGAAATACGGTGATCCTGCCACCGCGGCCGGTTTGTCGGGCCGAAAGCTGCAGGGACGTGATTAAAGGGTGTGTGAGGGTAAAGGCCGATCCCTCATTTTTAAATCACAGGGGGTGTTCATGAAAGAGCCTTACGGTTCAAGCTATCCGAACTTGTTTCAAGCACTGATGAGACAGCTCTCTGTAGGGTCGCGTGTCGAGAAAAAATTGCTCACCGTTATCCTGGCCTATGCTCTCGCGATTGGACTGTTCTCCCTTATCGTCCCCTTAACGGTTCAAGAGCTCGTCAGCACCTTCTCTTATGCTGTTCAGCCTGTGATGATTTGGACGTTGACCGGCATCATGCTGGCGGTCTTGCTGTTCGTCGGCATGTTCAAGACGTTCCACTTCTATGCGGTTGAAATCGTCCAGCGGCGGATCTTTGCCAGGGTGGCCATTGCCATGGCTCAACAGCTTCCGCGCTATCGCTTCCAAGGCTTTAGGCCTGAAGCGGCCAACCGCTTTATTGAGATCGTGTTCATGCAGCGTGCTTTATCCACGCTCCTCATCGACTTGGTGAACGTCGTCGTGGGCGGGACGGTAGGCATGGTCCTGCTGGTGATTTATCACCCTTATTTTCTTGTGTACGACATGTTGCTGATGGTCGGCTTTGCCATCACATTTTTTGTTCTTTCCCGCGGCGCGTTGCGGACGACGATGGATATGGCCGAGGCTAAGTATGAGGTCTTCGATTGGATGCAGGATATCTCGCGCAATATTCTGCAGTTGAAGGCAACAGACAGTTCTGCCTGGATCATGCAGAAGACCGACCAACTTGTTAACCGCTACACCGAAACTCGAAAGGCGAGAATTCGGGTCTTGTTGCGTCAATATATCGGTTCTGTCTCCGGACAAGCCGTCGCGCAAGCCGGTGCATTGGCGCTTGCCGGATGGCTGATGGCGCAGGGGCAAATGACCCTTGGGCAGTTAGTGGCGGCCGAAGTGGTGGTTGGCGCGCTGGTGCTGAATTTCGACTCGCTGATCAAAAACATGGGCCACGTGTATTATTTCTTCACGGCCGTCATGGAACTGAGCGATTTCTTCTCGCTTCAGCGTGATCCGCTCCCCGCCGCGTCGACGGTCGCATTGCCCGCGCATCTGAACGAGGGGATCCGAGTCACCTGCAAAAGCGTGGGGCTGGTTCATGACGGCGCGTCCGTGTTTGATGGTTTCAATTTGGATGTCGCTCCGGGAGAAAAGCTTGGGATTTATGCCCGTACCACTACGGCCAAAACGGCGTTGGCCAGGGTGCTGGGCGGGTTGGAGGCGCCGACCAGCGGTGTTGTCCAATATAACGGGGTTGATTTGCGATACATCGATCCCACCGTCCTCAGTCAATGTCGGAGCGTCATGATTGATTCTCAGCTTTCTCTGTTGAAAGGGACCATAGAAGACAATATCGTGCTCGGACGATCCTACGTTACGTATGACGACATCATATGGGCGCTCCGGTTTACAGAACTCGAAGAAGATATCGATGTCCTTCCTCAAGGCATCAAATCGGATATCTCGGAACTGGGCGAAGCCATTTCGCCAAGTCATGCCGTCCAAATCCTCCTTGCCAGGGCTATTCTTGGTCGGCCTCAAGTCCTGATCTTCGACGGTCTGATTCACAGTCTTGAGCCCTCGCTGAGGGAGAGGATCTTGCGTCGACTCTGTGCAAAAGAAGAACCATGGTCGGTGATTTTTGTGTCCACTGATCCCAACTTGACGGATCATGCCGATCGTCGTGTGATGCTGCATCATGCCCATATGTAACTGACTGTTGTCATGTAACAGCGAATTAAGGGAGGCTCCATGGCTCGCCAACAAGGTAATTCAGAAGAAAGATCGCTTGTGGTATCACAACCGGGGCCAGGGATTGCGGCCGTTGATGTCGACATGATGGGCAGTGTGGCCAATATGTCATCATGGCAGGCCGTAAAAGTGCCAAGAAGTTTACTCGGCTCTTCACGGGTGACGTTAACTATTCTTCTTCTAATACTGATTATCGTCGAGTTCGTCCCGTGGACGCAGACGATCAGCGCCACAGGGAAAGTCTCGGCTTATACGCCGTATGAACGACCGCAAAACATTGAATCCCGCATCACCGGTCGACTAAAGGCTTGGCATATTTATGAGGGTATGCCGGTGAAGAAAGGCGACCTCATCGCCGAGCTTGAAGACTATGACCCGAATTTCATGGCGCCAGAACTCATTTCCCTGTTGGAGCAGCGAAAGATCGCCCTGCAGCAGCAACGGGAAGCGGCTCTGGCTAGGGCCGAGCAGTTAAATAAGCGGATTGGAGAAATGAGAAACTTAGTCAAAGCCGCGGTTCCTTCTGCCGACGCAAGGGTGGTCGAGGCGGAGAACAGAGTGCGTGAAGCCCAGCAAAAGCTTGAGGCTGCCAAAATCGATTTGACCACCGCACTGCTCAACGTCGATCGACACCGACAGCTCGTCAAGGACGGATTGGTTTCCCAACGGGAACTTGAGTTGACGATTCAAGCTGAGGTGACGGCACAGGCCGCCCTGCAAGCCGCGCAGGCCAATCTAAAGGCGGCCGAACAAGCAAGGTCGGCATTGGCATTTGGTCGAGATCAGGTCTCTGCCGAGGTATGGCAGCGATTGATAGAGGCGGAAGCCGCTCGTGACCAGGCGGTTGCAAGTGCTGCGAAAGCAGCGGATGAGCTGGCGGACGTCACGGTTCGTCTGCAAAACAATCAACGGCGTATTGAAGCAGCTAAGATCTATGCGACGATGGACGGGACCGTGGTCAGGCAAGCAAGGATCGGCATCATGGAGACCGTCAAACAAGGAGAGACACTCGTCACACTGTCTCCCAAAGCGGAGGACGTCGCGATTGAAATGAGGGCCGAAGGGCTGGATGCTCCTCTCTTGACACCGGGACGAAAGGTGAAGATTCTGTTCTTTGGAGTTCCGGCGATCCCCTTGCCGGCGTGGCCTGAATTGATGGCAGGCACGCGGACCGGCATCATTCGAGTCGTCGATCAGATCGACGACGGCAAAGGCAATTTTAGATTCTGGGTGGTACCAGACCCGGAAGATTCGCAACCATGGCCCGACCAGTCACGGGTTCGGCAAGGGACGAAGGTTCTGGGCTGGGTCATTCTGAATCGCGTCCCGCTGTGGTATGAATTGTGGCGGCGATTCAACTTCTTCCCGCCTGACTATACTGAGCGCGAGCCCAGCATCTTTGAGATGTTCATGCCAAGGACTGCTGGGCAGGGGTTGAAGTAGGACTTTGTGAGAGTTGGGGAGGGGAGGGGGTTCCCCCTCCCCTTCTTTTTCGTGTCCTTGGAAGAAAGTTCGTGTGGTTGTCAGACGGTGGTTCGGTTGGGAACGTTGCTTCTGCCCGATCTCTCCAAGTTCTTCCTGGCCATACTATTCTTCTGTCGAGAGAAATGAGTCATACATCCTTTGAAGGGACTTGATCCTCCGGGCGAAGGTTGGCTAAGGTGAGCCTGCCGACGTTGGATCACCATGAAGAAGCCCTTCCGCCTGATATAAAAATCCAGTCCGAGCGCAAAGAGAGCCAACAGGCTATGGAAGAACCCAGTCGATCAGCTTCATCTCCATCACATGATGCCTCGGTGAGTACCCAGGGGGTGATGGTAGGAGTTCTGGGGGGGAGTAAATCAGACTTCCCCATTCTGGAAAAAGCCGGTGCCATCTTGGCTGAATTGAATATCCCTTATGAAATGCTGGTCGTCTCGGCGCATCGGACTCCGGATAGACTGTTCGAATATGCTTCGACCGCCGCGCAGCGAGGAATCGAAGTGATCGTCGCCGGAGCCGGGGGCGCTGCCCATCTTCCAGGGATGCTCGCTGCCAAAACCCATCTTCCCGTCATTGGCGTCCCTATTCCAACTGAGCATCTGCGGGGTCTTGATTCCTTGTTGTCCATTGTTCAAATGCCCAAGGGAATTCCGGTCGCGACGGTGGCGATTGGAGGGGGCGAAAACGCGGGATTGCTTGCGGCACAGATTCTTGCCGGGCGATATCCGGATATTGCCAAGCGCGTCAAGCAGTATCGGCGCCAGCAGACCGAGACTGTGCTCAATTCTCCGGAGGCTGGTGGAGCAAGGCATTCACTTCCGCCACACCCCGAATGATCGTTCCGGCATGATGCAGTCGATTCTCGAACCAGGCTCGGTTCTCGGCGTATTAGGCGGCGGGCAGTTGGGAGCGATGTTCGCCGGGGCGGCAAGGCGAATGGGTTATCGCGTGGCCGTGTGGGATCCCGATCCCGACGCACCCGCTCATGCCGTCGCGGATCGATCGTTCGTTTCCTCGTTCTCGAATCCTCAGAGTTTCGAGGCCTTTTCCCGCTTTGTCCACGCGGTAACGTTCGAGTGGGAAAATATCCCGGCCGAACTGTGTGAGCGGTTCGAGCAAAGTCATCCGGTCAGGCCGTCATCGATAGTCCTTCGCACCATTCAAGACCGAATCACGCAAAAACAGTTCCTCTCGGCCGTCTCTCTGCCTGTTCCGGCTTTTGTCGCCCTGAATTCACCGGCACAACTGGCCGAAGCCGTGAAACAGATCGGTCTGCCGGCTGTGTGCAAGACCGTGAGGTCCGGCTATGATGGAAAAGGGCAGTGGACCATCCGTCAGCCGGCCGAAATCGAGAAGGTTGCCCATGAGCTGCAACAAACGGAACTCTCTTGCTCCAAGTGGATTCTCGAACAGTTGGTGACATTTGAGCGAGAGGTGTCGGTCCTCGTTGTTCGGGGGCACGACGGCGAATGTCACACATACCCCGCAGCGCACAATCTACACGAAGGCGGCATCCTGCGTCTGACGCGCGTTCCCTCCTCCCTCCAGCCCGATAGCGAACGGACCGTCGCGTTCCTTGCTCGGCAAGCAGTTGAGAAGTTGAACGGGATCGGCGTCTTTTGCGTCGAATTTTTTCAAACGGCGAACGGATTTCTTATTAATGAAATCGCTCCGCGCCCCCATAACTCAGGTCACTACACTCTGGATGCTTGTACCGTCTCGCAGTTTGAACAGCAAGTTCGTGCTCTTTGTGGGCTGCCGTCGGGAGAAATCCGTTTGCTCAGTCCCGCCGCAATGGTCAATCTGCTTGGCGCCGAGGCGCAAACTGTGACAACGGGGAGGCAGTACCGGGAGTTGATCTCCATTCCTGGAGCGGTGCTGCACCTGTACGGGAAACGGGTTGCGCGTCCTGGGAGGAAGATGGGACACGTCACCTTTCTTGCCGAACGCGCCGAAGAAACCGTCGAGCGAGCCGCTCGGCTCATGCACCTACTGGAGCAGTCGGAAGAACGGTTGCTTCATCGATCCCATCTGTCGTAGGGACGGCTCGGTGAAAAGAAGGGGACATCGGGCCGTTTAAAAAGGCCGACCAGTGCCATACCCGCGACGAATCCGCCGATATGGGCAAAAAAGGCGACCCCGCCGCCTGAGGCTCCGACACTCATGCCGCCGCTCACCAATTGGGTGACGAACCACATGCCTAATACAATACCGGCCGGGACTCGAGCGATGCCCAATCCCATCAGCCAGACCAGCACGTGGGCGCGGGGGTACAACAGCAGATAGGCTCCCAGCACAGCAGAAATGGCTCCGCTTGCTCCTACCATGGGAATTGTGGAGGCAGGATCGATAAAGGCGTGGCTCAGCGCCGCGAGTATGCCGGACAATACGTAAAAGACGATGTACTTTACATGTCCCATGGCATCCTCGATGTTGTTTCCGAAGATCCAGAGATACAGCATGTTGCCCAACAGATGCATCCATCCCCCATGGAGAAACATGCTGGTGACCAACGTCAGACTTGCCGGCACGGCCGCGGAAAAGTCATCAGGGAACGTGGCATTCCCGAAGATCACGGCGGGAATTGCGCCGTATTGAAACACAAACAGTTCTCCGGCTCGGCCCGGCAGCGATTCCTGATACAGAAAAATCGCAACGCACATGAAGATCAATAAAACGGTGATGAAAGGAGTCCGTTCGGTGGGATTGTCGTCATGAAGAGGGATCACGGCGCCCCTCGCTCAGCGAGAACGGGATTGCGTCGCGGCAAGGCGCGGCAGCAGCGGATCGGGGGGGAGGGTTCCATCGGATTCGAGCGGGACGGAAAATCCCGCGGCATGGGTATGTCCGCCTCCTCCGAACGAGGCGGCGATCGCCCCGACGTCTCTGCCCCCGGCGCGGGATCGCAGACTGAAATAGCGCCGCCCATCACGGTCGTGCCAGATGAGGCAAAACGGGTGGTCAGAAGAAAGCCGTTCGCCGATTTGACTCGTCAAAATCGCGCTGTGAACCGACGGCACGATGTCTCCTTGAAACTCCACCATCACGACGTGGGCCGTCAATTTGCCGACCAATTCCTGCTCGTAGCGAAGAATCGCACGGCCTTCTTGTTCGAGGGTCGTTTGGGAAAAGCGGTCCCACGTCTGAAAATCGAACGGATATGACGCAATCGCCGCGTTAATTTCTCGGCTTGCCGGTAAAGCCCATCGCCATAAATCCTTGTCTTCGATGTATCGAAGCAGCCATGGCGGAGACGTGCCATGGGTCCATTCCCAGGCCAACACGGCGCCGGACTTCGTCTGATCAAAATACGCGTATGGACGCCCCTTCAAGGCCTTCTCCGCCGTAATATGGTGATCCAGGATGAGCAATTCTTTCGTTTCGCTCGCCATGGCGTCAAGAACCGAGGGCGCGTAACTGAAATCGACGATGACGACCCGATGGTCTTTGAGATCGGGCGGCGGAGGAACGCCGTGCTTGACCGCGAGAAAGCGGGCGCCAGGATATCTCTTCCAAATAGCCCAAGCCGCTCCGAACCCGTCCGAGCAGTCGGCATGATACAGCACAACGTCCGGCGGGTTTCGGAACTTTTGTATAGGGGGCGAATCAGCCATGGGGAATCTTTACAAAAGATAACATGGGGCGTCGGCAAACGAAAAGGTCCGCCGGAAGACCGATGGGGGTTGAATAGACCGTCCGCCGCGTTGCGAGAACGCTCGCCAAATCGTGTAAGCGGTGCTCAAAGTGAGTTGAGATGATCGATCAGCTGACGGAGTCGTCCCGCGCTTCGACGGTTGAATGTGAACACCAGCCGAGGCAGGTGCTGCAACGCCGGCTCGTCGAGCTCTTCCTCCAAGGGGCCTCGCAATTCAAATCGGCCCTCGGCCAAGAGATCGCCGAACCGTTCCCGAACGGATTCGAGCTGTTCGGGCGAAATGGGCGAGTTCAGCCGCATCGACAATTGTCGTCCGACGAACCGAATGGAGTGATACCGGCGATAGAAGCGGAGAATGTGATCGACGGCCGCATCGGCGGAATCCATGATCGCAAACAGGCTCAGGTCATCTTCGCTGATCAGCCGGCGTTCCAAGAGTTGTTTTCTGATGAACCCCTCCCAATCATTCCAATAATTACAGCCCGGTGTCTGAAGGCAGACGATCGGTTGCGGATCGCTTTTCCCGGTTTGAGCCAGCGTCAGGATCTCGAAACCTTCGTCGTGGGTGCCGAATCCGCCGGGAAACAGTGCGATGGCGTCCGCTTCCTTTTGGAACATCAATTTTCTGGTAAAAAAATACTTGAACGTGATCAGCTTCGGATCGTCGGCGATGATGTTGTTGGGGCCTTGCTCGAAGGGGAGCATGATATTGACGCCGAAACTATTCTCGCGCCCGGCCCCTTCCTGGGCGGCGCGCATGATCCCGTCCGCTCCTCCGGTGATGACCATGAACCCGGCTCGGACAACGGCTCGTGCGAAGCGGGAGGCCAATTGATAATTGGGATCATCCGACGGTGTTCTGGCCGAGCCGAAGATGCTGATCTTTTTCCGGTCGCGGTAACTTCGAAACACGCAAAACGCATGGCGGAGCTCTTTGACGGCTCGGTTGACGATTTTGAGGTCGAGGAGATCGAGGTTTGCGTCATGGAGCTTAAAGAGATTGCACAATAGTTCTTTCATGAGCGTGAGGCGCAGATCGTCCTCCGGCCTGTCGAGCAAGGCACCGACTTGTTGAAGGATTTCCTCTTTGGAGGGGGAGAGGCGCTCACGAACCTGCTGAGATCGCGGGGATATAGTCATGGTATGGTCTCTGTCGTAAAAGTTCAGGGAAATTGTATCAACGGATCGTTTGGCGGTCAAAGATCCGTCAAGAAGTCGAAGAGGACGATCGATTACGGGAGATCGCGATCGGTTGTCGCGTTCTGAAGCATCCACGCCTTGATTTTGGATTGGTCCGACGGGGGAAGACCGGAAAATTGAATTTCGGTGGTTGACTGTGAGGGTCTGACGGCGTCGCCATTGTGTGCGGTTTGAACAGGCTGGGCCACGATCGTTCCTCGGATGGCCAATGGTGTGACAAAATTGGGAAGGGAAAAACTCAGGAGGACGGGAGTGTCGGGCAGCAGGGAAAGGAGAGACTGGACCAGCGCGCCAACGTGACTGAGTTGCACGATGACGGCCTGGCACTCGCGCGGCGGATCGCTTCCTTCCAACACTTGAAGAACGGCCGGGATCTGCACCGCCCGCCGTTGAGGGGAGAGAATCAAGTCTCTGACGGTGAGGACGCCGACCGGCAGTTGCTCTTTCGTGACGATCAGGATAGGCGAGCCGCTGGACATCATGAGTGTGGAGGCCTCGTCGACCAGACGATCATACTCAATGAATTGCACCGGTTGGGTCATGATCGTTCTTACTTCGATATCATCCGGTTCCAGGCCCTGGGCCACTACTTTTCTGACGATATCCGTGGGCGTCATAAGGCCGTAAGACGCCTCCGTGTCCTTGACGAGCAGACAGGGCATCCGTTCCCGTTCCATAAGCGAGGCCGCTTCCGTGACGGAAACGTCGCCGGGAATTTGAACGACGCCTGGTGTCATCATATGGGCGACCACTGTGTCCCTATAGTTGGCGGCCATCGGTGGCGCTTTTCCCTTTTCAGCATCGATCGGCCGGGTTTTTCCGCTTCGGACCATCCGGCTTCCGGATCCTGTGGCATGCCAAGTATAGCAGACGGTCCTTGCTCACCATGATACCGTGAAACGCTTGTGATTCAATGGTTTCAAGGCGTACACTCTAGGCACCTTGGTGCGTTAAAACAGGAATGACATGAGGACTTCGGACTTCGTCGAGCGATCGTTCCTCCGTCGTCTTGAGCAGGTCCAGCTTCATGGGCTGGGCCTTTCCCTTGACGTCTACTCCCCTGACATTTTTACCTTGCTTGGAACCTTGCGCCAACGTCAAGTGTTTCCTGACTATATGGAGATCTTCCGCGCGACTCCCGCGGCGTTGGCCGCCGTCAGGAACCGGATGGGCGAGAGCTTGACTCCGTACCACGGAGAAGGGCTGTGGCTGACACAGCCAGGCGTTCATGAAGATCCGATGTTTCATAAAGAAATGGATGAGATTGCGCGCCATCTGTCCGTGCTTGGCAGTGCATGGCTGACACACGAATGCGCCGCCAAATCTATCGCCGGCTATTCGTATGGAACCTATTTGCCGCCGCTTTATACCGACGCCGGCGCGGCCGTAGTGGCCGAAAATGCAATGGCCGCGCAAACCATGCTTGATCGGTATGACGGCTTCGTGAACGGCCGCTCTCCGTTACTGCTTCTTGAAATGCCTCCATTGACCTATTTTGTGGCTGGTACCCTGCCGATCCCGACGTTTTTCGGCCTCATTACCCAGGCCGCTCCGTGCGGCCTGGTGCTTGATGTCGGGCATCTGTGGACCGTATTTCGTTACTCAGGGGCTTGGCGAACAGCTTCTCTTGATCGATTCGTCGATGAATTTCTTGAAGAGTTTCCCTTGCATCGAGT
>JAIWOH010000169.1 GCA_020216985.1 Nitrospira sp. | reverse complement strand
CGTCCAAATCCACGTCGCCGGACTCGATCTCCATGCCGCCGATGAAGGCGTTTCCGGAGTCCGTCCACGGCTGGAAGAAACGGATCGCCCGCCTTCTTGGATAGACGCTCATGGCGCCCCTATTCCGCCGCTTCTGTTCGAGATGCTGGATCGGATTCTTGGGAACCCGCGCTTGACCAATCTGCGAGGGCTTGCGCTGGAGGTGGACACGAAGGCGGTTCCGCTGATCGTGAAAGAATTCTCGGAGTTCCGGGGACGTTATGCGGGGGTTTTCTCGGAGAGGCGCAGACTCGAAAAGACGCTCGTTTCGGATGAGAAGATATTTGCGACTCCGAACGAATGCACGTCGGCTGTCGTCAGGTCGGCGCTCGAATCGGCCTACGAACGATATGCCCGTGTCGTTTCCGGACAAGCTGAACCGGTCGGACCGGAGTGGGCTCAGCCGACAGCCTGCATCGATGAGCTGGACCTGTATCGATCCATCTATCTTCCTTACGAGATCCTGTTCTGGGGAGGCGACGTGCGCGCGATGTTTCCGGAATCCTGCGGCCGGCTCGACGAGAAGGGGGTGCCGCTCTCCACGTTCATATCGTTTTGGTTCGAACGTCCCAGGACGATGGAAGGTCCTTACGATTTCTTTCTGGTCAAGATATCGATGTTCGTGGAATTCGTCCGCCAAGCGGTTCCGGAATTGATCGATGTCGCCGAACGGGAGGCCGACGAACTTCGACGGGCCTATGACCTTGCCAACGAGCCGTCTCCGCAGGCGGTAGGGTGGGCGTGACGTGAACTTTTGGGAGACGCTGCCTCGCCCTGTCATCGGCCTTGCTCCCATGGACGGCGTTACGGACGCGGGTTTTCGCTCCGTCGTCGCACGGCAGGGAAAACCGGACGTCATCTTCACGGAATTCACGCACGTGCACGACGTCTGTCTCGGTCCCGAGCATCTGCTGGACACCTTTATCTACAGCGAGATCGAGCGCCCGATCGTGGCGCAGCTCTACGGGAACGATCCCGGTCTGTTTTATCGGGCCGCCTACGCGGTGTGCGAACTGGGGTTTGACGGGTTAGACATCAACATGGGGTGCCCATCCAAGAGTGTGGCTTCGTCCGGGTCCGGCGCAGGGTTGATCAGGACTCCGGAATTGGCACGGGCCATTCTCCGAGAGGCGAAGCGTGGAATCGACGACTGGGCGAGCGGTCGGACGCTGAAACAAGCCGGGTTCCCGCCCGAGAAGGTGGCGGCGTTCCGCCGGCTTAATGAATGCCGTGCAGGTCATGGACGGGTCGAGCGTCGCTCCATTCCGCTTTCCGTGAAAACCAGGATCGGGTATGACGCCGTGGCGGTGGAGCCATGGCTCGAGCAATTGGCGGCTGAACGCCCGGCGGCGATCTCTCTTCACGGGCGGACGCTCAAGCAGATGTATCGCGGCTCGGCGGATTGGTCGGCCATTGCTCGCGCGGCGGGGATGATCGGAGGGGCGGGCATCCTGTTGTTCGGAAACGGCGACATCCAGAGCCTTCATGAAGCGGCCGTGCGCGTTCGTGAGACGGGAGTGGACGGCGTGTTGGTCGGGCGAGCCGTTCTCGGTGCGCCGTGGTTTTTTCAGGAGAAGGAACGGGCCCGCACGTTTGCGCAGCGGACGAACGAAGCGGATGTCGGGTGGGATGAGCAAGGGGTCCCGCTGAGCCGACGATTCGCGGTCTTGCTGGATCACGCCCGTCAATTTGAAGCGTTCTGCGGACCGAATCGGTTCTATCGCATGCGCAAGCACTTGGCCTGGTATTGCAAAGGATTTCCCCATGCGGCCGCGCTTCGGGCGCGGATGGTGCGCCTG
The DNA here is from genome assembly GCA_020216985.1 of Nitrospira sp. Lineage (GTDB taxonomy): Bacteria > Nitrospirota > Nitrospiria > Nitrospirales > Nitrospiraceae > Nitrospira_D. Next base: position 8,162 of record JAIWOH010000169.1, on the reverse strand, counting down.
TCTTCCATCGGCGAGCTTGAATCCATTTTGGATGATTATCTGAATGATCGACTTCTCCCGGCTGCGACGGAGGGAGTCGATGATGACCTGGAACCGGTCTCGCGATGCGGATAGTCTTGGCATCGACATCGCCGCGTCGCCGGGAACTGCTCGGTCTTTTGGGAGTGCCTTTCGACGTCTGTGAGCCGAGTTTTGTCGAACAACCGATGTCCGGCTTTGTTCCTCGCGAGCAGGTTGCGCATTTTGCCTTGGAGAAGGCGCGATCCGTTGCGGGGGCGCGACCCGGCGACATCGTGTTGGGTGGTGATACTGTGATCGAGTCCGATGGCCGCCTTCTGGGGAAGCCCCGCGACAGGGAAGACGCCCGCCGTATGCTGACGAGCCTTGCAGGACGACCTCATCAGGTCCACACCGCCGTGGCTCTCTGTCATCAAGCGCGATTCATCGAACGGGTGGATGTTGCCATGGCTACCGTTCACATGAAACCGGACGGCGGCGGGATTGAACGGTATCTTGAGACCGGAGAGTTCTTGGGCAAGGCCGGAAGCTATTCGATTCAGGGGAACGGGGCTGATTTGATCGAAAGGATAGAGGGTGATTACACAACGGTCGTTGGGCTTCCCTTGAAGGTCGTCGTGAGCCTGTTGCAGGCTGTCGGTTATTTTATCTCGCAAGAAGACGTGGAAGCCTTGTATCGACGAAAGCCTTATCCGAACTGGTCCCGGTTTGCGAGCTGATTGCATACCGGAGATGGTTTCCCTACAATGCCTCGGTATTGTCACAACGCATGAGAGCCGGCGTTGAACGGATGAAAGGGAGTTGAAAAAGGATATGACGTCGCACCGAGTCGGAAAAGCGTGGCTGGCAGCCGCCCTGGTTGGGGCGTCCGCCGTCACCTACGGAGTTTCTTATGCCATCGATGTAAATTTGTCCCTTGAGGAGGCCCGTAAAACATTGGAAAGCGGAAGGCTTCCGATGGAGAAAGCCGAGCTGCCCGAAGACATTAAAAAGGTGTTGCAACAGGCGTCATTGTCCAGCCGCGTGGGGGCCGATCCGGAGAAAGATCCATGCGGCGCCAGCGCGATCTTACGAACCAAGCGATATCGGCTTGAAGCCTTCGGTCGTCAAGAGGCGGTGGAGTCCAAGAAACGCAAGGTCGAAGTGCGGATGCCGGAGGAGTTCGTGAAAAAAGTGTTGGACATGCCGAACATGGAAGTCGAAGTTCAACTGTGTGGTGATGACGAATATTTTGCCGAAGGAGCCCTCGTTGAATTGCACCAAGGCGCCAAACGGATCAAGCCCGTCGATATCGGGCGGGCCGAACGTGGACGCAAGAACGAAGAAGGCAACGGGCCCGCCTTTCGCTCTCGGTTTACCGCGCTCTTCGCCTATGAGCAATTTGATCCGAATGCCAAGTCGGTCTTCGTCGTGAACTTGCAAGATGGCCAGGAAGTGCGAATCCCTGCCGATTTTTCCAAAGTCAAATAAGAGTTTCCCTCAAGGTCGAAAGATTCGATACGCCGAAAGGCCGGCATCGTCGCTCGATCCTATCCCACCGGATCGTTCAGGCGGATTGTGTACAAATAGTGATAGAGGCCTTTGCGCTCCATGAGCTGGGCGTGGGTGCCTTCTTCAACGAGACGGCCCTTGTCCAGGACAAGAATGCGGTCGGCGTGTTGGATGGTGGAAAGCCGATGGGCGACGATGAACGTCGTCCTCCCGTGCATCAGGCGATCGAGGGCTTCTTGGACCAGACGTTCTGACTCGCTGTCGAGAGAGGACGTGGCTTCATCCAGCAGCAAGATGCGCGGATTCTTCAGAATCGCCCTCGCGATCGCAAGGCGTTGACGTTGCCCTCCTGAGAGGTTGATGCCCTTTTCCCCGACGATGGTGTGGTACTTGTCGGGGAAGCTCATAATAAAGTCGTGGGCATGTGCCGCCTTGCAGGCGCGCGCTATTTCCTGCTCATCAGCGGCGGGATTTCCGTAACGAACGTTGTCCAGAATGGTGCCGCCGAACAAAATGGTTTCCTGCGGGACCAACGCCAGTTGCCGATACCAGCTCTCGATGGTCACCTGTTTCAAGTCGTAATCATCGATCATGATCCGGCCTTCGGTCGGGTCGTAGAATCGGTGGAGCAGATTGACGACGGTCGTCTTCCCGGCGCCGGTCGGCCCGACGATCGCGATGACCTCACCCGGTTTGGCCTCGAACGACAAGTGCGAAAGAACGGGAGTGCGTGAATCATGGGCGAAACCGACGTCTTCGAACCGTACGTGGCCGGTCACCGTGGAGAGAACGATCGCTCCCGGCCGGTCTTGAACGGCCGGTTCCGCGTCCAGTATTTCGAACACCCGTTGCATGGCGCCCTGCGCCTCTTTCACCTGCGAGAAGACACGGGCGGCTGAGCTGAAGGGACCGATCAGGATGCCCGCAAACAAGATGAAGGCGAACAGGTCGCCGGGGGTGATGGCGCCCTCGACCACTTGCCGGCCTCCGTACCAGATGACGGCGGCCGCGATGGAAAAGGTGAGCAGGCTGATGGTCGGAATGAACAGAGCCATGATGCCGGCTCGGCGCATGGTGACGCGGAGGGCTTGATCGATCTGCGCCGAAAAGCGCTCTTCTTCTCGCTTTGTCTGCACGAATGATTTGACGATGCGGATGCCGGAAATCACTTCCTCGGCCAAGGTGTTGAGAGCGGCGGTCTGGTCCTGAAGTGACAGGGAGAGGGCCTTGAGCCTGCGCCCGAACATTTTGGCGACCAACACCAACAACGGGAGAAGAATCAAAATCAGAAGCGAGAGACGCCAATTCATCATGAACAGAAAGGCCAGTCCGCCGACGAACGTGACAAGCTGTTTTGCGCTGTCGATCGGCAGTTCCGTCGCGACCGACTGGATGAGTCCGACGTCGTTCATCAATCGCGACAGCAGCTCGCCGGTTCGGCGGCGGGCGAAGAATTTGACGTCCAGTGTCTGCAAATGCGCAAAGACGTGCCGGCGGAAGTCGGCCATGATTCGTTGAGACACCCATGCGGTCAAATAACTGTGCCCCATCGTGCAGAGGCCTTGGAGAAGCACGAGCCCGAGCAAGACCCCGATCAGTTCCGTCATTCGGTCGGCGTCTTGTCGGACCGTGATGACGTCCCACAGCGCGCCCGTCAATCGAAGCAAGGCCAGATTGACGGCGGCCACGCTCATGACGAGGAGACCGCTTGCCAGCATCCGCGTCACGTACGGCTGAATGAACGGCAAGAAGCGTCTAAAGATCAACATGACGGGCTAGAAAGCGGCGTCCGGCTACCGGCTTGGGGAGCCTGGCTCGTCATTCCGCCTCTGCGGGAAAGAACGGCAAGGTGGGAAAAAGCGCGCGACGCTCAGTCGGGATGGATGACCGATTCAATGAGTGTCTTATTGAGTGCCACAAAATCAGCCCGGTCCTTGTCATCGATGACCACGTTCGTCAGGCTGATGAACGGACGCCCGTCTTCATTGATTGCGTCGGAGACGCGATTACGTGTTGGAGGAATCAGAAAGTCGCCTACGTACGTGCAGTGGATCGTTCGAACGCGAATCCGAACTTTCCTGCCCTCAGCCAAGAAACCCTCCGGTCACGTGAACCCTGCCTAACTGTCGGCCTAACTTTTGCGGCGAAGAAACTTTTGACGTCTGCGCAGCTTTTTGTATTTGTGCTTGCGCATCTTTTTTCGTCGTTTTTTCAAAACGCTCGACATACGTTGGTTCTCCCAGGCGGCAGAGTCTAGAGGCTTTTCTTACAAAATGCAAGGTCCGTCACGGTCGCGTCGAAAGCGCGCTCGACGAGAAGCCGCGAATCGTGTCGGTGGAATTTCATCTCGGCGAAGTTCTGCGGAGAGCAGAAGCGAGCGACCAAGACCGATCGGTATTTTTTGATGCTCGTTTCAGGAAGAAGCTCGTTCTCAGTCGATCGCAAGGTCAAGCCGCGAGCGGTTGAATCAAACCTGCCGACATAACAGGTTCGGTAGAACTGGCCGTCACGCGCCGTGGCATTTTTTGTACTTCTTGCCGCTTCCGCAGGGGCAAGGATCATTGCGGCCGACCTTGGCGTCGGCACGGTGCACGGGAGCCGGAGCCGCGGCCGGCTCTTCCCCGCGGTTCAACGTGAGTTTCGCCTGCGGGCGGGAAATGACGGGAGGGGGCGCCGGGGCCGGCGGTTCCGCGTCTTGACGAACGGCTTGGACGTGCAGAAGCCGGTTGATCGTATCGGATTTGATCCGTTCCATCATGCCGGCAAAGAGATCAAAGCCTTCGCGTTTATATTCGATCAACGGATCTTTTTGCCCGTAGCCGCGAAGGCCGATGCCGTCTCGCAGGTGATCCATGGCGAGCAAATGGTCTTTCCAGTGATGATCGATGACCTGGAGCATGAAGGTCTTCTCCAGAAACCGCATCAGTTCCGGTCCCAATTCCTGCTCTTTCCGCGCATAAGCCTCACGAGCCTGGGTGTGCAAGTCTTCCAACAGGGCGTCCCGTCCGATCTCTCGGAGCGACTCTCCTTTATCGTGCTTGCCCTGTGTGATATCGATGCCGAACTGGCCCTGCATCATTTCCACCAGGCCCTTGAGATCCCATTCTTCCGGATATTGGTCGGGCGGGCAGTAAACGTTCATAGCCGAGTCCACCAATCCGGCCATCATGTCGCGGAGGTTTTCTCCAAGGTTTTCTCCGCTGAGGACCGCTCGGCGGTGACGATAAATCACCTCGCGCTGCTTGTTCATGACGTCGTCATATTCAAGCAACTGTTTGCGGATCTCAAAGTTGTGGGCTTCGACCTTCTTTTGCGCGTTGGCGATCGCGCGCGTCACCATGCCGTGCTCGATGGGCACGCCCTCTTCCATACCGAGTTTGAGCATCAGCTGCGAGACTCGTTCCGAGGCGAAAATGCGCATCAGATCGTCTTCAAGCGACAGATAGAACCGAGATGTGCCGGGATCGCCCTGCCGGCCGGCCCGCCCGCGCAATTGATTGTCGATTCGACGGCTCTCGTGTCGCTCGGTGCCCAGGATATGCAGTCCGCCGCAGGCGATCACCTCCTGCTTGTTCTTTTCACAGTCCGCCCTGATCTCTTCGTAGAGTTCGAGTTTGCGGGCGTCGGGCAGGTTCTCTTCCCGATACAGCACTTGCTTGTAGAGGAAGTCGGGGTTGCCGCCCAATAGAATGTCGGTGCCGCGCCCCGCCATGTTGGTAGCGATCGTGACGGCGCCTTTGCGACCGGCTTGCGCGACGATCTCGGCTTCCCGCTCATGGTGCTTGGCGTTCAGGACGTTGTGCTTGACGCCGTTCCGGTTCAGGAGCGCCGAGAGCTTTTCAGATTTTTCGATGGAGATGGTGCCGACCAGCACCGGCTGCCCGCGCTGGTGGCAATCTTTAATTTCCTCGACGATGGCGGTGAATTTTTCTTTCTCCGTCCGATAGACGACGTCGGGATAGTCGATGCGGATCATCTTGCGGTTGGTCGGCACCACGTTCACGTCGAGGTTGTAGATTTTGGCGAACTCGGCGGCCTCGGTATCCGCGGTTCCGGTCATGCCGCTGAGCTTCTTGTACATGCGGAAATAATTTTGGAAGGTGATGGACGCCAGCGTCTGATTTTCGTTGGCGATCTTGACGCCTTCCTTGGCCTCGACGGCTTGGTGCAGGCCGTCGCTCCAGCGGCGGCCTGGCATCAGTCGACCCGTAAATTCGTCCACGATGATGACTTCGCCGTCTTTGACGACGTAGTCCACGTCGCGTTTGTACAGCGCATGGGCCTGCAGCGCCTTGACCACGTGATGTACCAGATCCATGTGGGCCGGGTCGTAGAGATTCTCCACGCCGAGCAGTTGTTCCACGCGGGCGTTGCCGTCTTCCGTCAACGCGGCGGTCTTGGTTTTTTCTTCGATCGTATAGTCCCGCTCCGGTTTCAATTGGGGGATGATCGCGTTGATCCGATAGTAGAGGTCGGTGGATTGATCGGTCGGCCCGGAAATGATCAGCGGCGTCCGCGCCTCGTCGATCAGAATGCTGTCGACTTCGTCCACGATGGCAAAGTGCAACTCGCGCTGGACGCATTGACTCAAGTCGGTCACCACGAGGTTGTCGCGCAGGTAATCGAACCCGTACTCGTTGTTCGTGCCGTAGGTGATGTCGGCACGATAGGCTTCGGCCCTGGTGCAAGGCCGAAGATGCTGGAGCCGCTTGTCTGCCGATTCATAGGTCGGATCAAAGAGAAACGAGGCATCGTGCTGAATGACGCCGGTGGACAGGCCCAACGCATGGTAGAGGCGCCCCATCCATTGGGCGTCGCGTTTGGCCAGATAATCGTTGACGGTGACCAGATGGACGCCTTTTCCTTCGAGCGCGTTCAAATAAATGGGGAGGGTGGCGACCAGGGTTTTTCCTTCGCCGGTTTTCATCTCCGCGATGCGGCCCTTGTGCAGGATCATGCCGCCGATGAGTTGCACGTCGAAATGCCGCATGGTGAGCACGCGGCGGGACATTTCGCGGCACACGGCAAAGGCCTCCGGCAAGATGTCGTCGAGTGTCGCTCCGTCTTCCAGCCGTTTCTTGAAATCCAGCGTCTTGTCTGCGAGGGCCTGATCGGAGAGCGGCGTCAGCCCGGATTCCAGGCTGTTGATCCGTTCCACGATCGGAAGGAGCGCCTTGATTTCTCTGTCGTTTTTGCTGCCGAAAATGAAATTGAGTAGCTGAGTGACCATGATGCCGAATCGTCAAAGGGCCATAAAATAAAAACGACAAACCGAGGCAGTATACCGCATCCGTTCGACGAATCCTAGGTAAGGAATCCCGGGGAGAGATAATTGTCGCTTCAGCCCGTCTTGACAAATCGTCAATCGGTCTATTAGCATCGTTTCGCTTAAAAAACACGTGCGAGCCCTCATGATGAACCGCGGTGTTGTAAAGGTTCTTTCGGTCCTCGTGGTTATCTGCGTGTTGTCGGTCGGCGGGCTGGCAATAGGGCAGTCGGTCGCGCACGATTTTGATCACCGATCCCATCATCAATCATCCTCTCATCATGGTACCGTACTCTGTTCCTGGCTATGCGTTGCCGGACAGGGGTGGGAAGTCGCGGTTGCTCCGCGACTGTGGGAAGGGTTCCGGTCTGAATGGATAGAACATCAGGTAAGTAAGCAGCCTTCCATCGTCCACCCCCTTTTCATAGTCCCGCGAGGACCTCCCGTTTCTTGAGTCTCATTTCGAGCGGTCTCGTTTCTGGCCGGTTTTGAAGTTTTCTTGGGGCCAGGTTTTTCGGTTATCAGGCCATGAGAACAAGGGGCGGTGGAAATCTTTTCAAGACCGTGGGCAAGCCCATGAGGTTTCAGATGAATGGAGAAGAGTCGTCGCCCTTGCGATCGATCAGCCGAAGACGAGGAGTAGGGCTTGTTCTCTCTCTCCTTCTCTTGTTCTCGACCTGTTCGGTGTGGGCGATGGGTTCGCGTGTGCCGGCGGTGGGAACTCCGGCGGAGGATTTTCGACTCGTCGATCTGGAGGGGAAGCAGCAAAGTCTCAGTCAGTATCGCGGCAAGGTCGTCCTTGTGAACTTTTGGGCGACCTGGTGTAAACCCTGTACGACTGAAATGCCTGCCATGCAAACGGCTTACGACAAACTCAAGGCTCAAGGGTTTATGGTGCTCGCGGTCAATGAGTTAGAGGACGAAGCCAAAGTGCGCGAGCACATCAAGCAGTACGGACACACGTTTCCGGTCTTGATGGATCGGGATAATAAGGTGGCCAATCAATTCGGCGTGTTCGGGTTGCCGGTCAGCGTTTTTATCGACGAAAAGGGCGTGGTGCAAGAATACATCAAGGGCGGATTGCTGACGGAAGAGAAAATCGTGCAGACGTTCCACAGAATTCAAGGCGGGAAATCCGCTCAAGCGGCGTTGGTCAAGTAAAGCGACATGACTCGGTTTCATCGACAGATACTCATTCTGCCCCTTGTGGCGTGCCTGCTGTTGGTGCCCATTTTCGCCGCGCCGGCGGCCGTCGCCCATGAGCTTCAGCATAGCCATCATAAAGCGGCGACTCATTCATCTCCGTTGTGTGCATGGTTTTGTGGCGTAGGACAAGGGTATGAGGTAAGTGATTCTGTTTTTGCTCCCGTCTTTTCTTTCATAGCCA
>JAIWOH010000168.1 GCA_020216985.1 Nitrospira sp. | reverse complement strand
TCCAGGACATTGAGTCTGACAGCCAAATCGATGACCTCAACCGGTTGAGGCTGTTCTCTCGCGGTCCTCCCCGTTCTCGCTGACTCCTCTCTGTTCAGCCGTCTGATGCTCGGGAACAGGCATTGCTCTCCGGAGGGGCACGATGCCGGCTCGGTGCGTCGGCGGTGATCGGATTCGCGCCAATAAGGTAAACAGGGTAGCCCCTGACGTCTACAGCCGTGATGACCTCGTCGTGGAGATGAGGAGCAGTCGGGGGCACCTGGATGACGGTCGCTCACGCTACTAATGAAAAACCAGGAGGTACTTATCATGGAAGACGTTTTCTCATTGCAGAATAAGCGGTTGTTGCGGGTCGATGAAGCAGCCAGATTGCTGAACGTGAGTCGTTGGACGATCTATCGGTGGGTCGAGGCCGGGCAACTCGGCGGCACGCGGATCGGAGCGGGCACACTGCGAATTTTTAGCGATACGGTGGCAGCCTTAATCAGCCGGCATTGCATTGGAGTGCCGATTGCCGCGGGGGCTGCGCAGAGGGGGCAGGCTCCCGTCGTACCGATCTCAGGAGCAAAAAGGCGCAAGCCCACGCTCGCCGACACGACCGGTTCGCGACGGCGGGCGACCACCGCTTCCTAATAAGCTCGGGGTAATCGTGGCGTGGGCCAGCGTGGTAGAAGGGAGTTTCCTTATGAACAAGGCCGTATCAAAAAGTTCTAATGATCCTAAACATTCATGGCGAAGCTCCTTCTGGTCCATCATGGCGGTCATGCTGATAGCCGGTGTCCTTGCGGGTGATCTGGATGCAGAAGCATCCTGCGGGTCAGCGAGTTGCTTCGTGGTGATTAATTCGCAACAGGCGGTGTCGCCGGCCGGTGTCTTGACCGTCAACGTGAACTTTACCCATACGCCGAACGAGATTCCACCGGAGGGTGTGGCCACCATCCCGTTCGCCAATCAACAGACCAAGCAACTGATTTTGGCCAACAGCCAGGTCAGTCAGCTTAGGACGTTGGTGCAAATCGGCGTCTTGGACTTGAATTATGGCTTGACGGAACGAATCGGCATCCAAGTGCAGATCCCCTATCGAATGGTCGATGCGATCGGGCAGATCGGCTCTGGCGCGGTCTCCAATACATTCGATCGAGGATTTGGGGATATTCTCGGGAAGGTCAAGTACAATATCATTCCAACCCTGCGCAGCATGGTCGTCTTGGAAATGGGAGTCTGGTTTCCCGTCGGCGACTATGGCCATGAGGCCGTGGGAGGGCAGCTTGCCGAATCGACATTGCAGGTTGGGCGAGGCGCCTTCGGCTTTCAGCCGGGCTTCTACCAAACTTATGAAATCCTGCCTCATCGTCTCAATCAATTTTTGTCCGGCAACTATCGGTACACCATGCGGAATTCGGATGGATATCGATTCGGCCAGGAGTTTACCGTCAGCACGGGCTTGAATCTGGTCACCTTTCCGTGGCTCACGCTGACCAATCAGATCAATTTCCGCTACAAAGATCGGGATAACATCGAGGCGGCGCTCTACCGGTTGGATCCGTCGCTCAATCGAGCGGTGTTGCTGGACGGCAACATCATCGGGCGCGACGTCCCCACGACGGACCATACGTTTGTCGCCTACTCGACCGGCGCCGTTGTCAATGTCTTTAATTTCGCACAGGTTTATTTCATTGCCCAGATTCCGATCTATCGAGATTTCAACGGCAATCTTCAGCAAACCATCAGTTACTTCGGAGGAGTCACGAAGTCGTTTGTGACTCCTCCCTTGTTTTAGGGATCATGTACTCATTAACACGGAGCACCCATCATGGCACACCAGAAACAAAACGACATGGGTGGGCGGAAAGAGATCTATTCGCATCAGTGGTGCAGTCGGTTGTCGATCTGGGTGGCGATGTTTTTTCTTGTCGCCTGTAGCGCAGGAAGCGACGATCCGGAGCCGAACAGCCCCCTTACGACGCCGATGGCGTTCGTTGTCAATCAGGACGATACGACGTTGACCACGTTGCGCTTAGACGGCAAATTTTCTCCGGTCGTCGGCACCCTGTCGCTCGGTCCGGCTCAAGCCGATGCCATCGGCGGAGTCACGTTTTCCCTGGGCGAGTGGGTGTTCGTGACCCACACGGCCGGCGATCGGGTGGCGGCGATCGATCCCATTGGTGGAAGTCCTCCTATCTTTGAAGACTTTATCACGACAAATCCGGCTGATCCGACGGGCCGTGTCCGCGTTGGGCGGCGGCCGACGAAAATCTATCGAGATCCGGTTGATAAAGAGGTCTTGTGGACAACCAACGAAGGCGATGCGGACGGTATTGATCGACTGTCCGGATGCACCAGAGCGGATGGCGCCTTGGCGGACGGTGCCTCCGCATCAGTGTTGCATAATTCCCACCTCGGAGTAGGAGGGGGAGAAAGGCCTCGGGTGACCTCAAGGGTGTGTTTGGCGGGAAAGGGAGGGCATCAGGATGTTGCGTTCACCCTTCCTCCTTATAATCGTCTTGCCCTCATTTCAAGTAAAACCACGGGGCTGATCAACCAAGTATCGCCGGCCGGCGCTGCATGGGCAGAATTGTTCACGTCGCGCATCGATCTCTGCGACAGCGCACGAGAGACAGCACTCGGTCATTCATCGTGCGATATCGATCCCCTAACGCCGAATCATTCGGCTCCTGATGGGCTCTGGTGGTCCCGGGTTACAGAGAAGGTCTATAGCTACCTATCAGGGTACGGCACCATTGTTGAGAGGGATCCTGTTCTTTTCTTCCTGGGCGGTCGAGAAGTCTCTCTGACGGCTACTCCACCAGGGCCTGGAGCTGCGATCTCTCATCAGGTCGGCATGGCTCCCGACGGTCGTGAGTTGCTGGTGATCATCGAGGATCGGTCCGACTTCAATCATGTCGTCACACGGTTGGCTACCATCGACGTGACGGTGCCTGGGGCTCTGACACTCACGGAGCTGACTACTCCGACATTGCAGGATGTCCGTGTCGCGCAGTTTCAGTTTACACCCGATGGCCGGCAACTTTATCTGTTGGCGTCCAACGACTCGACGGCGCTGAGTTCCACGCAAGCCGCCAATCAGCGGAAAGACCTGCTGCTTATCCTCAACCGAGATCCCTTCAACGTGGCGCGAGAAGTTTCGTTGCCAGCGTCAACCAGCCACGCGATGGACCTCTGGATTACAGGACCGGATGGGGCCGGATCAGCCAAAGGGGTCGTCATCACCAACGCCACGCCGGGTGTCAACGGCACGGTGTCATTGATCGATCCAAACAGCGGGACAACAACGGCGACATTCTCAGTCGGCCGAAATCCCAAAATGGTCACGGTGTACTATGCCGGTCTTGCGAGAAGCGACAACCAGGCGGCGCCTCGATGGTAGGTGGCAACGGATTTCCTCGAGAAAAGGCCGGCGTCGTTGATCGCTGAAAGAATTACGTGCAACCGGTAGCACCAGGAGCAGGGATCGGTAGCGTTTTTCCAGAAAATCCGTGAAGCTGAACCCACTACCGAGCATGACAAGCGGAATGATGAAGAGGAAGATTGAAAGCCGCCAAGCAGGAGCGGGGCATGCGGATGTGAGAAAAGGCATGAGTGGAGGGGGCGGTATGTTTTGGATGACAGGGCGTCTGCGGAACGCAGGCGTTACGGCCGTCATCCTGGCAACGATCGCTTGCGTGCCGGTTCTTGCCATTCCGGTTTTTGCCGACGAGGCGGAAAACTGGGAGGCACTGCTCAACGCGGCGATTGCCGCGCGCGAGCAGGCTCGCTATCGAGAAGCGGAGGGGTTCTTGTTATTGGCCGGCCGCGAATTGGAACGGGTGGGGCCGAACGACGTGCGAATGGCCGCGACGCTGAACCAGTTGGGTCTGGTCTTTCAAGAAGAAGGACACTATGACCGAGCGAAGCCGTACTATGAGCAGGCGTTGGAAATCTGGGAGCGCACGCACGGGTTGGATCACCCGGAGGCGGCGTCCACCCTCCACAATCTTGCAGAGATTTATCAGGAAGAAGGAGACGATGAACGTGCCGAACGGGCGTATCTCCGGTCCCTTCAGATCGGCGAGCGAAATCTCGGTTGCGGACATCCCGATATGGCGATCGGATACAACAATCTGGCCGGCCTGTATCGGAAACAGGGACGGTTTGTCGAGGCGGAAGCACTCTTTCATTTGGCGGTCTCTCTTCTCCAAGGAGCAGGGCAGGATGAAACCGGCAACCGGGCTCCGCTCCTGAATAACTTGGCCGCTCTGTACAAAGAGAAGGGCCTCTACGCTTATGCCGAACCGCTGTATGAAGAAGCCTTGATCTTGCGGCGGGCTCGTTTCGGTGATCGTCATCCGGCCGTGGCGATTTCGCTCAACAACATCGCCAATTTGTATCATACCCAAGGACTGCCGGAACTGGCGGACCGATACTATCGCGAGGCATTGGTCGTCAGCGAGGCGACGTCGGGCGCGGAAGCGTCGCTCACGGGAAGAATTCTGGCCAATTGGGCGTGGTTGCTTCATGAACGAGGATTTGTGGATGAGGCCAAGCTTCGATACGAACGGGCGTTGGTCATCCAGCAGAAAACCATGGGGCGGGAGCATCCATTGCTCGCGGTGACGTTGGATCGGTACGCGTCGTTGCTAAGAGACATGGGACAACGGTTGGAAGCCGGACTCATCGCAGACAGAGCGGCGGCCATTCGAGCCCATTGATTCCCCGTGAATCAATGGGCAGAGCGTTCGGCTGAAGAAGGCAAGTGATTGGAAAGAAGGAGAGAACCAATGGCGGTCTCTGTGATGACGCGGCAATTCGAGGGCTGGCGAGTGGTGCGTTTTCTGGCGGGCGTCTTGGCTCTTGCGTGGCTGGGTGGTTGCGGCGGGGCTTGGACCGGTATCCCCGGTCTGGATACTCCCGACGGGCGCATCTTTGCGCAACGGTGTTCAGCCTGCCATCTCCAGCCGTTCGGCGATCACGGCGTCACACATGGAGTGCCGGATCCGAGATTCCGCACGCTCGACGAGTGGAAAAAAGAAGTGGCGCGCATGGAAGGGCTGATGCGCGAAAAGGGGCTCTCACCATTGACCGATCAGGATCGCGAAGCCATCTTCCGGTATTTAGCCCTTCATGCGAAACGGTGACGGAGAGATCCGGAGGTCGATTGCCTGAGTTTCCGCCGCGCCGAAAGTTCGAGAGAATCACAACCTCTTTTGAGGAGTGAAGCAGAGTGAAGGGAGCCGATTGATCCTTCTGTTGCGAGGAAGCTCACTGGCTTTTCTGAACCGTTCCTCTGACTTAGTCTCGATGAAGAGGGGGGCTCGCGCTGTTTCCACCGGTTCAATCCTTGTCTCCGTTCACCGTTGCGAACAATTTGTTGAATCCTGAGCGTGCGTGAGCATCTGTCGGTAGCGAAGGCCTCCAAAATTAGGTAAGACTGAGTCAAGCAATAGGGAGCCAAACCGCATCGATGACGAGGTACCACCGTTGCAACTGCCCCGTGCGACCCACTCAGTTTCGAGGAGAAGAATGCCGGGGTGGAGGACGGATGGCTGCGCTTGGTGGGATTGGTGGATGATGGCTATCCGTTTCCCGCTCAGAAGCATGGCGGTGGCGAAAAAGCTATTGGATGGAATGAATTGGAAAGTGTGGACGGCCCTCGTATTGCTGGCCCCCATCTATTGGTGGCTCGTTTGTACCGTGCCTCCCTTTGGCGCTGTTCCGTTCACCGCGCACATGGTGGAGAAGGGAGAGCATTGCAATAGTTTCTGCGAGCACATCGATTCGGATACCGATCATTTTCTCCAAAACGTAATCCTTGACGTTCTTTCTGATACAGAAGGAGCTGGGTCCTCCCCTTTCACCAAGTTCTCATTTCACCCCGTTGCACGAGATAGACCCCCCCCGTGCGACGATTCCTTCCGACAACATCTACGCGCTCCTCCTGGGCTGATTCTCGCCTGAGGGATTCGTCTGTCATCGTCTGGTCGCGGTCATTTGCCGCGCGGTATTCGCGCGTGCTGTGGCTGCAATCTTTGATGAATCGCTGAAATTGTGGAAGGAGAATCGCCATGGGAATCGTGTCAAGCCGCGCTGTGTGTCTAGGGTGCTCTCCGGGCGTTGCTTTGGTGTCTCATCACGTCTGGCATATCGGTGCCGCGATATTGTTAATGACTCTGACCGCGTGTGTTGGTGCTGGCCAACCGATGCCGTCTCAACAGCGTTCCCAGTCGTCGCCAACAGAAGTTGCTCAACAGTCACAGTCGGATCAGGTGGCTTCGCCGGAATCGGCGAAAGTTCAACCCCCGCAAGAGTCATCCACTCCGTTACCTCTTCCAGCTCCTTCGGGTGGAACAGTTCAACCGAGCAGAGCAGAAGGGGCAGAGGAAGGTTCTGTGCTGGTCACTGAACCGGTCGTTGTTCAAGAGCAGCGGATGCCCTATCAAGGAACAGGTACGATTGGCTTACAAGAACAAAGCGATGGGAGCACGCGACTGGGACTGACTGTGAGGGACATTCCTGCCAGCATCGATGTGATCACTCAGCAGACCATGCAGGAGCGTGGACAGCGAACGGTCGCGGAAGCGATGGAGAGCGCGACCGGCGTGACTGTAGGCGAGGTGTTCGGTGTGAGCACCTTTTCCATGCGAGGGTTTACCGCCAATCAAATTCGAGTGCTCTATGATGGGTTGAACGTAGGACCGAGGGGATTTGTCGTGCGGCCGAGGGATTCATGGAACCTTGATCGTATCGAGATTCTGAAAGGACCGGCCTCTGTGTTGTATGGTGAAGGGGCGACAGGAGGAGTGATCAATCTTGTGACAAAGCGGCCCAAACGATTGGCTTCGCAGACAGAGGTGTTCCTTTCGTACGGATCATACAACACCATCAGGGCGGGGATTGGGCGGGAGGGAACGCTGGGGACGGACAAGCTGCATTATCGCGTGGACCTAAGTTATCAAAATGCCGACAACACGCTTGGGATTACCCGCACGCCCTACACGTTTTACAATCTCACCACCGGCTTGCTCTACGACGTGACGCCACGGTTCAATCTCGAGCTCTCGTTTGACGCCTCCTACGATCGAGCAGACCTGTATTACGGCACACCGCTGGTGCCTGCCACCTTTGCCACGCAAGGAATCAGCGATGTAGTAACCACGACCGACGATCGAACCATTGATCTGCGCATGTTGCGCCAAAACTACAATGTGCAGAATAGCGAAATGAACGCCTTGACGACGTGGTCGAAGTTGAAGGCGGCGTGGCAACCGACGAATTTCATGGAATTACGCAATCAAACCTACTACTACACCGCCAATCGAGACTGGATGAATTCCGAAACATACACCTTCAATACCGGCACCCAACTTATTGATCGCGATTTGTTTCTCGTGCAGCATGATCAGTTCGTCGTCGGTGATCGGTTTGAGTGGCAGCTCAATCACCCCATAGGCCGTTTCCCGAATCGATTTGTCACCGGCGTTGATTTCACGTACACCAATTTCACCAGGCCCAGTTTCTACAGTGCCAACGGGGGTGGGAGTGTCGATCCGTTCTCTCCGGTCGCAGGTTTGTTTGTGCTTGGGCCGTTGGCGACGCAAAAAGTGTCGTTGACGGATACGGCGGTCTTTGCCGAAGACCAATTGAGTCTGACGAAAGATCTGAAGGTGATCGCAGGAATGAGAACAGACTGGATCGACTTGAAGCGAGACTTTTTTACGACTGCCGGCGCGTTGGATGCAGCGGCAAGTTTTGAACAGTCCCTCAATCCGACGACCTGGCGGGCCGGTGCGGTGTATGACCTGCTGCCGCAGGTGACCCTGTATGGTCAGTACGCTACGGCGGCGGACACGGTCGGGAGCAGTCTTTTTACCCAAAACCGCTTTCAGTCGCGGTTTGCTTTGGCTCCTGGCCAGCAGTGGGAGGTCGGTGCGAAGGGAGCTTTCTGGGACAACCGCGTGGAGTGGACGATCGCCTATTTTGATATCGTGCGGAAAAACATCTTGACGCAAGTATCCCAAACGGAATCCGTCAATGTCGGGCGACAGTCCTCGCACGGCATCGAGTTCGACGGCGCTGTTCGTCTGACGGATGCCTGGCGCATTCAAGGCAATGTCACGTTTCTGTCGGCTCGATACGATCGGTTTTCGCAGTTGGTCTCCGGGAACGTCGTCTCGCGTGATGGGAAACGGGTGTTTGAAGTGCCGCAGACAGTCTGGAATCTCTGGACGATCTATCGGGTCCCCATGCCGATTCCGTTCGATCTAGGGGTTGCGTGGCGGTTCGTGGGCGATCGTTACAACAATACGGCGAATACTGTCCGGCTGCATTCATATATGACGATGGATGCCTGGGTGTCGGTGCCCTACAAGCAATTTTGGCTCACGCTGCGGGGCCGCAATCTATTTGATGAAACCTATGCTGTCTGGGGATCAAACTTCTATCCCAATCAAGTCATGATTGGGGCGCCACGGACGGTCGAGCTTAGTGTGATGGCTCGATTCTGAGCGAGTATGACCTGAGCCAGAAGTCACTTCAACGGCAGATGCCGAGCAAGTGTTCGCGCAGTTCATTCAAGACCATGACGCAGGCAGGCAAGCAACATTTCCCGAACAGGACGGCCGCGCGTCGGCGATGCTGGTTGACCGTGCATCGTGTCATAGGTTTGAGTGCCGGTGCGCTTCTTGTGCTCATCGGGGTGACCGGCAGCCTCTTGGTGTTTTGGCAGGATATCGATGCCTGGTTGAATCCTGATCTGTTCAGGGTTGCGGTTCCCCAAACGGAGGCCGTGGCCTTCCGCCCCATTGGTGAAATACTGGAAGCTGCGAAACAGGTCATGCCACCCGGTGGACGGTTCAGCACCATCTATTACCCGCATGACGAAACGACAGCCTACCAAGTGGTGGTCGTCGTGCCTTCCACTCCGAAGGCTAACACGCCGTTCGAGCTCGCTCAGTACCACGTTTTTGTGGATCCCTACACGGCCAAAGTTACTGGGACAAGGCTGGTCCGTCCGGCCGGCCTTAGTGGGGCTGTCCCCAGGACGTTCATCGGATTCGTCTTTGCGCTGCACTATGCCTTGCTGCTCCCACGGGTGGGTGAGCCGTTGCTCGGTGATACGGTGGTTGCTGTGATTGGGATGATTTTGCTGATCACTCTGGTAAGCGGTGTGTATCTGTGGTGGCCGTCTTCCGGACATTGGCGGCAAGCGTGGACGATTAAATGGCGCGCACATGTCCGTCGGCTGAATTACGATGTACACAAGACGGTGGGCATGTATTTCTTGCCGATGCTGGCGGCTGTGCTGTTGTCCGGGATTTATCTCGATTGGCCGGACGTCTTTATTGCGTCGGTCCGAGTGTTCTCCCAAGTAAAGCAGGTGGGAGAGGTGAAATCGGTCGTGATCGAGGGAAAGATCCCCATTTCAGTCGATCACGCATGGTCAATCTGTTCTCAACAGTTTCCTGATGGGAAACTCTATTCGTTTAAAGTCCCGAACCATGCCTCCGGCGTGTACGTGTTTCGAAAACATGTGCCCTTGGGATGGGGGGTGTGGGGTATGAGGCAGATTGTGATTGATCAATATTCTGGGGAGGTGGTGCATGTGGCGGATCCTCTGAGGGGAACAGCGGGCGAAGTCTTTGTGCAATGGCAGTGGCCGCTGCACAGCGGCCTAGTATTGGGTTTGGCTGGGCGGTGGGGTATCGTCGCCACGGGGTTGATGTGCCCTCTCCTGTTTGGTACGGGATGCTACCAGTGGTGGTGTAGGCGGAAGGGGATTAGACAGAAAAAGTAACCAGCCTGGTTCCACTGTGCCTGGCTACTCACTTTTCATCAAGAGAGGGAGCTCGTTTGCCCCCAGCCGGCAAAATCTGTTGCATCCGGAGACTCTGTTGGCAGGCGTCGGTAGCGCGTCATGGCGAAACCTGCTAAGTACCGCCGGTCGCAAATGAGGGAGGAATCGATGATGACCAAACGCTATCTTTTGATGGGGGTGCTCATCGCA
>JAIWOH010000164.1 GCA_020216985.1 Nitrospira sp. | reverse complement strand
GCGGAGGATCTGCTGGGCGAAGGGATCGCCGGCCTCTCCCTGCGCGACATGAGGCACTATCTGGAGTGTGTCGCCGATCAACGGCTGGCGGCATTCGGCTTCCGGAAGCGATTCGGGTCGAGGAATCCATTCCCCTTCATGGACCTGCAAGACGTGCAGGAACTCGCCAATTTCTTCGAGCGACGGGTCTCTGCCTATCAAGTGGGGGTGACGGGGGAGGTCGCCCTCGACGAAACGTTCTGACGGTGACGGGCCGGTGAGATGTAGGGAGACGTTGTCAAAACGGGACTCGTTGAACGAAAGGAGCCTCTCGCATGTCGGTTCTTGCCACGTGTCTTGGCTATCCCAGGATCGGTGCGTCCCGCGAGCTCAAGAAAGCGCTTGAAGCATTTTGGTCCGGTCGGCTGACGGCGGACGAACTGCACCGGACCGCTGCTGAGTTGAGATGGCGTCATTGGTCTGTGATGAAAGCGGCCGGTCTTGATCTGGTCCCGATCGGCGATTTTTCGCTCTACGACCATGTATTGGACATGGCCGTGACCATCGGCGCCGTGCCGTCACGGTACCGGAGTATTGCCGATCCTTTGACCCGCTACTTCGCCATGGCGCGCGGGCTCCAGGATCGGCAGGCCGGCATCGACGTACCGGCCTTGGAGATGACCAAGTGGTTCGATACCAACTACCACTACCTTGTGCCGGAACTGGAGCGGACCCAGCAGTTTTCCCTTGATGGGTCGAAACTGCTCACGGAGCTGAGCGAGGCCCGTGCTCTTGGTATCGAACCTCGGCCGGTGGTCCTCGGGCCTGTGACCTTTCTGCTCTTGTCGAAGATGGAAGGTCGAGACAAGGACACAAGCCCCTTACAATTACTCGATCGGCTGTTGCCGGTGTACCAAGAGCTGTTTCACGAACTGGCGAGAAGGGGGGTGAGCCGGGCGCAGCTTGATGAACCAGGCCTGGTGTTGGATCTCGACCAGGAGAAGAAAGAAGCCTATCGCCGAGCGTTAGTCAAACTAACGGGAAACAGCGACCGTCCCGAGCTGATGCTCACGACCTATTTTGGGGCCTTGGAAGACAATCTCTCGCTTGCCGTGGAATCCGGCTGCGAGGCCTTGCACGTTGATCTCGTGCGGGCGCCGGAACAGTTGGATCAGGTCTTGGCCGCGTTGCCTCCGGCGATGAGTCTGTCCCTGGGGGTGATCGACGGCCGGAATGTCTGGCGAGCCGATCTTGATGCCGCCCATGCGGTGGTCCGTCGCGCGGCCATGGCGTTGGGATCGGATCGGGTATTGGTAGCGTCCTCCTGTTCGTTGCTCCATGTGCCGGTGGATGCCCGTCACGAGACGAAGATGGATCAAGGGGTCCGAAGCTGGCTTGCGTTTGCGGAGCAAAAACTGGCCGAGCTGCGGGCCTTGGCCGATGCAGCCGAATTGGCCAGCCCGGCCGGGCCCCTCTTTGAGGAATCCCGCAGGGTGAAGATGGAGCGGGCCACATCCCCTCTGGTCAGAAATCCCACGGTGCGGGATCGATTGAAGGTGGTGACCGACTCGATGATGCGGCGGCGCTCACCCTATCCGGTTCGCGCCGCGAAACAAAAAGCTCGCGTTCACCTTCCTCTGCTGCCCACGACGACGATCGGGTCGTTTCCCCAGACCGAACCCGTGCGAGCCGCCAGAGCCGCCTGGCGGGCCGGGCGGATGGCGACGGCGGAGTATGAGGCGTTTCTCAAAGGGGAGATCCGCCAGTGCGTGCAACGACAGGAGGCGATCGGGCTTGATGTGTTGGTGCACGGCGAGTTCGAGCGCACCGACATGGTGGAATACTTTGGTGAGCAATTGGACGGGTTCATCTTCACCGAACAGGGGTGGGTGCAGAGTTACGGGTCCCGTTGCGTGAAACCTCCCGTGATCGTCGGTGACGTCGCGCGGCCGCGCCCCATGACGGTGGACTGGGCCGTCTATGCGCAGTCGCTCACGCCTCGACCGGTCAAGGGGATGCTTACAGGGCCGGTCACGATGCTTCAATGGTCGTTTGTGAGGGACGACCAACCGCGTGAGGAGACCTGCCGGCAGATCGCCCTGGCGCTTCGCGACGAGGTGCTCGATCTGGAGCGGGCCGGTATTGCGATGATCCAGGTCGATGAACCGGCGCTCCGAGAGGGGCTTCCCCTCCGCCGCCGGCAATGGGAGGCCTATCTTCGCTGGGCGGTGGAATCGTTCAGGCTGGCCACGGCCGGAGTTCGGGATGAGACTCAGATCCATACCCACATGTGTTATTCGGAGTTCGGCGATATCCTGGGTGCGATCGCGGAGCTGGATGCCGACGTCATCTCAATCGAGACCTCCCGCTCAAAGATGGAGCTGCTGAGAGACTTCGCGCGCTTTCAGTATCCGAATGAGATCGGTCCCGGCGTCTATGACATCCATTCGCCTCGGGTGCCGGCCGAGGAAGAAATGGCGGACCTCCTGCTCCGAGCGGGCCGTGTCGTGCCGGTGGAGCGACTGTGGGTGAACCCCGATTGCGGACTCAAGACCAGAGGCTGGCCGGAGGTCGAGGCGGCGCTGACCAATATGGTGGAGGCGGCGCGGCACGTCCGCCGTCAACTGGCCGAGGCGAGATCATGAGCGCCGACTCGCGTGATTTCTCCGTTTGTCCCCTGTGCTGGCGACCCAACGGCTGTGGATTGGCCGCCGGGAGGGGCGATTGTTGGTGTTTCGACCTGTCCATTTCGCCGAATCGACGAAACACCATCGGTTGTGACGCCCCGGATGATGGGCGTTTGTGTCGGGCCTGTCTTGTCCAATGGGGGCAGGCGTCGCTGAAGACCATGTGCGACACCGTCCGGCGATGGCGGTGAGGGAGCGGACTAGGCTCACGATCGGACAAGCCGTTCTTCCGTCTGTGTGGACAGGACTCGGCTTGTCGGGACATCGGCCCGTACCGCCCGAAACATCCCGAAGCGGCAGAGCCCGGTTCCAAAGGCCAGTCGCATCAACAGAAAGGTCGGCACTTCTCGTAAGGATTTGATCACGCCGATCAGGCCGAACCGAACGATCCCTTCAGGACGGACAACCCCTTGCCAAATGGAATCAAGCCAGGAGGGTATGGTTTCGGCGGTCCAATCCGCCGTGGTGACGCGGCCCGCCACCAGTCCCGTTGCCTCCAGCAATTCCGAGAACCCTTCAATGCTGGAGAAGGCCGGATGAGCCCACTGATCGAGCAGTTGTCGCATCACCGGCCGTTCCCAAAAATTGAGCGGAACCCGGCGATCGTCCCGCTGATTCCAATCGGCGACGACCAGAATGCCGCCCGGTTTCAGCACGCGCAAGAGTTCCCTGGCAAAGCGGGCCTTATCCGGCATGTGGGGGCCTGCCTCGACCGACCAGACCACGTCAAAACTGGCATCGGGGAACGAAAGCGCCAGCGCATCATCGATCTGAAATCGCGCAGTCACCTCCGGGGGGGTCAGTTCTCGGGCTCGCCTGACTTGCTGGGGGCTCAAGGTGATGCCGGTGACGGCAAAGCCGTACTCCCGCGCGAGGATACGACTGCTGCCTCCGATGCCGCAGCCCACATCCAACAGCGTCGTGCCGGGAGGCAGCTTGTCCAGCCCGCCCCATCGGACCATTTCATGGACGAAGTCGGCCTTGGCTTGGCGAAAATCTTTCTTGCGGGGCGGAGAGCCATAGTGCCCCAGGTGGATGTGTTCGCCCCAGTAAAACTCGAGGATGCCGTCGTTCGTCCAGTCGTCATAGGATGTGGCCACGGACTCCGCGGATTGATACTTGCGGGGAAAGAGCAGGTACAGAGCCAGCCCGATCAGAAGAAGGACCGTCAATACCGCGATCGTCCAGAGGAGTACGGTCATCATGCCGAATGGGTGTGTGAACGCGATGGGATGGACATGCTTTGGTCTATTCAGTGCTCTCCCGAGCGGCACGAGAGCCAAGGAGGTTGTACCCTACCGTCGGGAAGACTGTTCCGTCAAGCTGAGGGCCGTCGTCACCTCCGTACCCTCAGATGACGCCGGTCGGTGACCTGGGCTCGCTGGCTCGGTCATTTGGAAGAAAAGCCGGAGCCGATATTGATGAAGCTCCCGGATGCAGGGCTGGATTGCGACCCGCCCTACTCAGGATTAATGATCTTAGGAGGGCGGCGGGGCTCGTCCGGAAAGGTCGGCGGTGGACGACGGTCAACGGTCAAACCGGTGAGCACGGTCGTGACGAGACTGATGACAAGCGCCCCGCCGACCGCCGACCAGAATCCCGACACTGTAAAGCCCTTTACCAGGTAAGCCGTCAGCTCCAACAGGAGAGCGTTCAGCACGACCAGAAAGAGCCCAAGGGTGAATACGATTAGCGGCAGGGTGATCAGCAGGAGAATCGGCCGAAGAATCAGGTTGAGAATGGTCAAGACGAGGACGGCCGCAATGCCTGCCGTCAGGCTGTCGGCTTCCAGGCCGGGGACGGTCGCCACGGCCAGAAACACCGCCACGCCCGTGATCAGGACACGAGCGATGGTGGCGCGTAATCCGCCTTGCCGGGATGACTTGTGGGAGAAGTGGAAGAAGCGAATGGTTGACATTGTCAAGAGCCTGTCAGGGCCGGTCGGCTAGTCGGATGGTTCGGCCGGTTGACTCGTGGGCGAATAGTGGACGGTGACGGCGGTCAGGATTTTCTTGTCTCGAACGGCCTCCACGATCACTCGGTCGCCGACGGCGGGCGGGCGATTGGATTGCGGGTTCGTCTTATCCTTGTATCGCACCTGTTTCGTCAGTTTGATCGAGATGGTTTGGCCCTTGAACGTCGTAACGACGAGGCGTTTCTGGTCGATGGCCGCGACGGTGCCGACGACATGTTGGACCGGCTTGTCGGCCGCATGAACCGCCGGAAGATCCCCCCACAATGCAGCAACGCACCACAGCGCCAGCAGGGCCCACAGGCCTGCCGCCACGGCTCTTTCACGACTTCTCTTTTGCCGAGCATATCCCATCGATTCCATCATACAGAGAATCGTGTCTGACTGTGAACGGCGCCGTTCAGTTTTTCACCGGGACGTTGCTGCGATAGGAAGAAGA
This sequence comes from Nitrospira sp., assembly GCA_020216985.1. Taxonomy (GTDB): domain Bacteria; phylum Nitrospirota; class Nitrospiria; order Nitrospirales; family Nitrospiraceae; genus Nitrospira_D. Next base: position 4,923 of record JAIWOH010000164.1, on the reverse strand, counting down.
GAATGGGGAGGGAAATTCCACGACCCGATGGATCAAGAGCCCCAGAATCGGCAGGTGCATCAGCAAGCCGCTTGTCCCCATGAACCATTCGCCGATCCAGAAGGTGACACCCAAGTTGAAGAACAGAACGCCATAATAGAGTCCAACCCCCAAGAGCAGGCGGGAAGTCGGCAAGTCGGAAGGGTCAAGCGGCGGCAATCGACGTTCAAGCGGAACATAGACGGCGAGGGACAGGGTTCCGACGACCGCCCAGCCGACATAGTTGGCGAACGGCACGCCGAAGTGAACACCGGGATCGGGATAATAGTAAATCTTGCCGAGAAACCACCGGTCGCCGCGCAGCGCGACCGGATCGATCACCATGTCGATGAACATAAACAGAAAGACGGTTAAGGCGAGCGCGGGCAGGGCGGTGCGCTCGTCGCCGGTCAAGCGGAGTTGTTTCAACCTGAACCGCCCAAGCGATGAAGATCCCTTATGGGGTGACAGGAGGCATAGCGCCACGCAGTAGGCGGCGTAAAGGAGAAAACTGAACGAAATGGAGTCCATGAACGGCACGTCCGCGATGTACAGTTCCTGCCCCACGGTGGACCCATTGTAAAAATACCAGCCGAAAGGGATGCCCGTGCGCGTCGAGGAGTATTCGCAAACGAAGGCCGTGAACCAACTGATGAGCCAAAAGCGCCAGGTACGGTTCCAGCCGATCAGTTGTGTGCCGGCATAGAGAAAGGCCGCCAAGAAGACAAACACGTAGGGCCGGAAGGCTACCGTCTTGAGGAACAGGATAATGAAGTCCATCGATCGTCAGATGTGACCGCTCGTAGTTAATCGCTGGAGTTCACTTGACACGACGAGCCTGGAACAGCCCGCGGAACGGTACCATTGCTCCCCCTGTCGGTGCAAGGCCGGCACAGGAGTGAAGAGGGGGACGGTCACGCGTCACACGTAGCCGTGGGCTTTGAACCATCGCACGGCCTTTTCGATTGCAACGTCGGGAGGGGTCTGGGGGATGCCGAGTTCGCGAATCGCCTTGGAACAGTCATAGTGCATTTTGTACTTGGCCATTTTGACGCCTTCGAGCGGAATGCGCGGCGGGATGCCGGTCACGTCGGCAATCCAATGATTGACATAGGCCAGGGGCAGGACTGCCAGGCGCGGCAGCTTAAGCCACGGAGCCTTTATACCCGTCACGGCGCTCAGAATGTCGAACACCTCGCGCAGCAGGAGATTCTTGCCTCCCAGGATGTACCGTTCGCCGATTCGCCCCTTTTGCATGGCCAACAGGTGGCCCTCTGCCACATCGTCCACGTCCACGATGTTCATGCCGGTCTCGATGTAGGCCGGCATGCGGCCCTTCATGAAATCGACGATGATCTGCCCCGTCGGAGTCGGTTTGACGTCGCCCTCCCCGACCGGCGCGCTGGGATTGACGATCACGACCGGCAGCCCCTCCTTGGCGAGGCACAGGACTTCCTGCTCGGCGAGATACTTTGATCGTTTGTAATGTCCCGCCATTTGCGAGAGCGACACGGGCGTCTCCTCGGTGCCCAGCCCTCCATCCGGAGGCAAGCCGATGGCCCCGATCGTGCTGCAATAGACGATCCGTTCCGTGCCGACGTCGCGCGCGGCTTCCAACAGATTGACCGTGCCGGTGACATTGACCTCATAAAAGATAGAGGGATCTTGGGCCCACAGTGCATAATGAGCCGCGACGTGATAGAGGTGCCGGCATCCCTTCAGCGCCGTTCGGAGCGAGGGGGGATCACGCAGGTCGCCAAGAACGTGCTCGACTGTGAGTCCCTTGAGATTGCTCAGGTCGGCGTGGGGTCTGGTCAGCACCCGGACGTCGTAGCCGGCGCGCACGAGCGCGCGAGCCACCGCGCCCCCTACGAATCCCGTTGCACCGGTGACGAGCACTTTCATCGTGAAGACGGTCCGTCTAGATAGAGCCTGTCACCCATCACAATCAATAGCTGGTCGCTGATCGTCGCTCCTAGTGCTTTCGTGCGGTGATGTAGCGGGCGATCTCGCGGAGCGGATCAGCGGTGGGTCCGAAGGAGGAAAGCCGCCCGATGGCCCGTTCCACACAGTCGTCCGCCAACCGTCTTGCGCCATCCACGCCGTAGAATGTGGGGTAGGTTTTCTTCCCCCGTTCCGCGTCGGTATTCGGATTTTTGCCCAGCTCTTCACGTGTGCCGGTCACGTTCAGCACGTCGTCGGCGATCTGAAAGGCCAGACCGATGTCCTCGGCGTAGCCGGTCAAATCGTCCAACTGTCGCTCGGTCGCCCCTGCGGCGATCGCCCCCATCCGGACCGCCGCGCGGATCAACATGCCGGTCTTGTGTTTATGGATCGATTGCAAGGCCGGTAGATCGATGTCCTGGTTTTCAGCTTGGATGTCGAGGACCTGCCCCCCCACCATGCCCCGATGGCCGGCGCCATGGGCCAGTTCTTGGATCAGCCGTACTTGCCTCGCCGGATCGCAGCCTTTCATGAGGTCGGGACGGCTGATCCAGTCAAAGGCCATGGTGAGCAGCGCGTCGCCTGTGAGAATCGCGATGGCCTCGCCATAGACCTTATGGTTCGTCGGCTTGCCGCGCCGGTAGTCATCGTTGTCCATCGACGGGAGGTCGTCGTGGATGAGCGAGTAGGTATGGATCAATTCGAGCGAACAGGCGACGGCCATCAGCCCCGGCGCATCGCCGCCGACCGCCTCGGCCGCGGCGACGGTCAAAATCGGTCGGATCCGTTTGCCGCCCGCCATGAGGCTATAGCGCATGCTCTCATGGAGTGTGGCCGGCGGCGTGATGGCTGGTGGTGTCACTTGATCGAGAAATTGATCAACGGCCATCCGTTTGGCTTCAAGATAGTCGGTAATGGTCATGGAGGCCCCCTTCCACTGGTGCTGGTGATCCTGACCGGCCCGCGCGGAGCGTAGCAAACGGCGGGGAGGCAGGTCAAAGGGGAGAAGCACGGGGGAAAGAGAGAGGAGACTTTGTTCGAGGTTCTGGTCAGGAATCAGGGAACGCGGCATGACAGTATGTTGAGGGTGAGTCTCATAAAAAAGAATGAGCATCATGCCAATCACCACAGGGGCTATCGTAAGTGGTTCATGGACGGTTGCCCGTTGTGAGAAAAACGGCATTGGCTTATGATGCCCTGCCGAGCCCGTGGAATGTTTATGGGCTTTAACGGACGTTAAGGAAAGCTTTCAAGACGACATGGGCTGACATCGGTTTGTGGCAAGGAAGATTCATGAACATTCTTGGCGGACACAACTACACATACTATCTGTTGGACAAGTTCAGTGATCCGACCGCAAACGAAAAGTTGGAGAAATACGAGAGAGAACTGAAAAAGGCTGCCGAAGCGTCTTTAGAGCTTCTGAGGGAAAGATTGCTGAAAACCGCCCAAGCCGCCCGCGGCAGCACAGAAAGGGAAAAACGGTTGGACGCAGCCCTTGCGTATCTTGTTCTGGCAAAGCACGAAGCATTTGGCGCTGGGAAGACCGTCAATGCTGAGCAGGCAGACGTCAGCGCGGTGTACTACCACTTTGCGGCCAATGAGCTGCGGCAATCGGATTTGCTCGAGCGTTCCGCGCAATGCTACTTCAATTCTGCGCTACGGGCGTTCGATGTTTCAAAAAAGAACAGCGCGAAAGGCGACGGTGTGAGACGGACCCTTGAACTCGGGCTTAGGTCGGCGGGAAGGGCTAAAGCCCAATTCTCAGATCTTGGGGAAGAGGAGAAGAGCGATGAAGCCCATGCTCTCCGGCTTGACATTAAACGACTTCGTTCCTGGTACGAGAACGATTTACTGCGGTGCTTCGTTCTTGCAATTTGGGGCGGTGTTACCAGATATGGAACCAGCCCTCGCCGGTGGACTATATTTTTCATTCTCTCAATCGCGGTCTTTTCATGTTTGTACGGCTACCTGCTGGGTGGCGACGGTGTTGTCCTCGCGAAAGCTCATAACGGCCTCGATCAAAGCGGCCGAGTTTGGGCGGCGATTTTCCTCGCGTTCATCAATCTCTTCGCTTTTGGCGCGTACACGAACTTCACTCCCCAGAGCGGGTTCGGCCAAATGGTCGTTATCGCACACGCACTGACGGCCTTCGTGCTCGTTGGAACCGGAGTAACGTTCCTTACAAAACGATAAAGAAAGAGCGCGCGAATCGTACATCGAATGATGGCGTTGATCTGGTAGCCGCGAAGGCTGGACAATGACTCACGACTTTTTGCCCACTTCTGACGCGATCGCCCTTCTGACCCTGATTGTCGCCCTCTCGGCCTATGTCGCTACGATACGGCTGTGGCTGATTGACCGGATCAAAAAGGTTCGAGACGAAGAAGAAAAGAAGAAGCTCAAAACGACTTCCCGCCTGCTCACGTTGGCTGATGCCCCGTTGGTCGTGTCTGGCGTGCTCTTGTTCTTTCATGGTTTCTGGAACAACACGCTGGGGTTGTGGTTCTCCTGTGCTGAACCACCCAACTGGATGTTGTCCTGGTCAATCGGATTACTCACGTTTGCCCTCGTCGTGCTCGTGGCACACCATATAGGTGCTTGGTGGAAAAGTATTCGGGCATGAGCGTATCGCGTGATGAGCCAGATCGCCGAGAACCGGGCGCTTGACGTTAAGAAACGGAAAGGTTTCTCGTTCGAGGATGTCTTTGGCGCCCCCTCGTTGTTCCCAAGAAACGGGGTAAGGCGTGCTCTCTTTTCGCCCTGACACCCCTCCGCATGTTGCAAAGGTGACCCATCAAGACGGCCGTTCGAATGATCGCCACGAGCCCCGCAGGCGGAGAGCCACTCGGATTTCCGTCAAGACTCTCGCTTGTTTTTCCGCCGATTGTCTCGTTATACTCCTGGTCCATGAGCATTCGAAAAGCCGGCGGCGAATGGGAGCCGATGCTCCTTGGGGTC